>DAINPM010000003.1:90179-93271 GCA_036743455.1 Bacteroidales bacterium
GCAATCCTTCCACACTAACAATCACTTCACCTGATCTCCCGGAAGCTTCCTCATTTTCTTCGGCAGAAACCGTTATGCGACCGTAATTTCCTCCACTTTGAGGACTCGCGGAAATCCATGATTCCGAACATGTCAGATTCCATGTTGTGTTTGTCATTACAAACAATGGCATTGCACTGCCACCCTCTGAATCAAAAGATAATGTATCGGCCATTATATCAAGCGTTGGGGCTCCTTCTTCCTGGGTAATATCTACTATAAGAGGTCTGGTCCTGGGTGCCGACAATGATAATGTTGCCTTACGTTTTTCCACGGTAGTGTTTTCAGCAGCAGTCAAAATTACTGTTTTATCATTAACCCCGGCTGTGTTACTCATACTGAGCCAGTTTCCCGATCCCATCATAAACCTTGCCCCGGAACCGGTCACTTCCGGATAGTCTATATGTATTTCCCATGCAGTATTTGATCGTATTTCAAGTGATACCTGACTCTTATCGGCTGAACCTATTTCCAACTCTCTGCCTGTTGATCCTTTAACAGCATCCAGCACGACTCCCAGTGAAGATACTGAAGAAGCCTGATTAACATTAACAGTTTGTTCGCGACCTTCTGTTTTTATTGTGACAAGAGTTGAGCGGCCTGATTTTTCTGTATTGGCTGAAGCAATCAGTCTTACATTTTCTGTACCAGAAGAGCTTCCTGCATCGATAGTCAGCCATTCGTCAGGACAGGTTATTTCCCAGTCTTTGTTTGAAGTGACTGTGAATTCTGCTGAACTGCCTTCATCAGAACCAAGAATAATATCAGATGCTGAAGAATTCAGAACGGGAATATCAAAATGTTTTGCTGCAAATTCGTGGAATGCCGGCCAGTTGGGAGCATCGGAATGGCCTCCCTGATGCACTCTGTAACCTATTGTTCCGTCAATATATGCTTTATCAATAACAGGCACCTTATCTTCAGCCACCAATCCTTTTTGTCCCAGCAGTTCATATACCGGAGTAGCATTTACGCCCGACAGAAAAACCCCGTAGGGATCACACCACGAACTTGTTGAACCGCCATTCATAAAGACAGGGCGTGGAGCACATAATGCAAGTAAGGAATGTGCGTCTACAGGACATTCTTCAATCTTACGGGGAAGATATTGTCCGGAAACCAGCTCTCCTGCCCATTTGAAAAAATTACCTGCCATCCAGTGATATTCATTGGCATCGCATGAGTTTTCAAGGTCTTGTCCCCAGTGTCTTCTGTTCATCTTTGTGCCAAGGCTGCCGGCATCACCGGGAAAACCTATAGCAATACGCGGCTCATAAGCCATAGCCACTATTGTAGCTTTTCCATAACGTGAAACACCATTCAGACCAATAATCTCAGTGTTTACGTCCTTATCTGTCTCAAAATAATCTATCAGTCTGCTTACTCCCCATGACCATGCTGCCAGGCTTCCCCAGTCGGTTGGTTTTCTCCAGTTACCCTTGTTAACCAGTCCGATAAGATAACTGGTAAGACCTTGTCCGTTATCGGGCTGAAGAGCAGTGAGATCAAACACACATGTTCCCCATCCGTGAGGAGACGAGCGTTCCCAATAAAAATCATTTACATTGCCCATGCCACCGAAGAAAATAATTACCGGAACAGGCGAACTTGCTTTGGCAGGTGTCCTCAGTGTAGCTCTTATGACAGGTTTGTTTCTTACTTCGGGATAACGCGATATATCAATAGTCCCTGTTATTTCTTTCTGGACATAAGCTGAATTACCGCTTCCTCCTGCAGATGTACTGACACTCCAGCTTACTGCAGGGAGTATTTCTTCAGGCGGTATCCTGCCATACATTTGATCTTCTATATCTTCCTTTATCTCCGGCCGTCTCTTCTCCCACCATTCTTCAGGTGTTGTAATAATTTTGCCATTCTTCATCTTCAGGAGATCTATAGGAGTATAATCACCCAACCGGGCTGAATCAGGTCCGGGAAACATACCTGACGATTTATCTGAATAGTTGTTCCACAGTCCGAAAATGGACCGTGATATAGGAGCATCAGGGTTCCTCAGACTGTCGGTCCAGTTCCCTTCCGGATTATCAGGATCAGTAGGGAAAGTATTGGGAGGAGCATTGGGATCCTGTAGTTTGGGAGGCAATACAGGCAATTCAATATTCAGTTGTTCAAACATCTGATCTCTATCCATCAGACTTGTGACATTATCCGGCGGGAAAACAGGAAATTCTGATTTGGAACTCTTCCCGCATCCGGTAAAGAATACTGTTATCATCAAAAACATGATAGGACAACAAACTTTCAGGCATTTTGTTTTCATAGTTACAGGTTGATTATTAAGGGTTTGAAACATCTTAGTCTGTCTTTTCATTCATAAAAAAACAGATAACGAAATGAAGTAATATTTAATAAAAGTAATATTTTATTAAGAAAATACCTCAGTTAATTAATAATTTCAATCCTTATCCGGCCCAACCTTCCCTGTCGAGATTCCGGTAATTAATTGCTTCGGATAAATGTTCAGAAGTAATGTGTTCAGATTCTGCCAGATCTGCTATAGTTCTTGATACTTTAATTATTCTGTCATAGGCTCTTGCAGAAAGGCCTCTGAGTTCCATTGCCGTTTTCAGCAGTTTCCTTCCTTCTTCATTTATTATGCAGAATTTTTTTTGCATTGAGGATGTCATCTGGGCATTACAATATACGCCTTTTGAGCCAGAGTATCTTTGGGCTTGTATAGCTCTTGCTCTTATAACTCTTTCCCTGACTATTTCAGATTTTTCCGTAATGCCTGTATCTGATAGTTTATCATATCTCACCGGCACTACTTCCATGTGTATGTCAATTCTGTCAAGCAGGGGACCGGATATCCTGTTCAAATATTTCCGGACCATTCCAGGAGAACAAAGACATTCTTTTTCAGGATGATTATGATATCCGCAGGGACAAGGGTTCATTGATGCGATAAGCATAAAACTTGCCGGGTAATTACAGGTTGACCGTGCTCTTGATATAGTTATAACCCTGTCTTCCAGAGGTTGTCTCATAACTTCAAGCACTGTCCTTTTAAATTCAGGCAATTCATCCAGAAA
>DAINPM010000004.1:0-29814 GCA_036743455.1 Bacteroidales bacterium
GACCTCATGATTATGAATCATGCGCTCTAACCATCTGAGCTATCTCGCCATTATGTTTACTTTAGCTTTGTAAAAAGCCGGTGGTTTTGCGGGTGCAAATATAAGGAGTAAGAAGCTAAATAGCAATAAGATTTTTTTATGTTATGATTTTTTTTCTATATTGCAGCTATAGTTAAGTCGCGATCTTTGTAAAATGAAGTATGAATTGGAATACACACTGAACTGTTCTCCGAAAGTTCTTTTTTCAAGGCTCAGTACACCTGAAGGCCTTAGTGAATGGTTCGCCGATAACGTAAATGTGGAAGGTGATATCTTTACCTTCCTCTGGGAGAAATCCGAATCAAAAGCCAGACTCGCAGCATATAAGGAAAATAAATTCGTCAGATTTGAGTGGATCGACATGGAGAATGACGAATCAAATTACTTCGAATTCCGCCTCAGCGTAGAAGAACTTAGCGGCAGCGTCGCCCTGATAATTACCGATTTTGCCGACCCGGAAGAAAAAGAAGATGCTGTTTATCTCTGGGATTCACAAATAACAGACCTCAAAAGAGCTCTCGGAATATAGTACCCTGTAGATTCTCCATTAATTTTAAATACTTCCCAATACAAATCATTTAACAATAACCTGTAAAGGCTGATCCACTAAACCTTTCTCCCGGTCACAACTTGCCTGATATAACTATAGCTTATGTCCTAATATGCTGTTTTTAATTTTTTTCTGGTTTAAAATGTACCAGATCATATAAAAAATATAATCATAACGTATGGGAAAGCTCCTTATAGATATGATTGGTATTTTACCAAAAATCAAGTAGTTTTGCATCCAAAACTCATAAGAGAGTGAAAGCACTTGACAGGTTTGTCATAAAATCATTTATCGGCCCACTTGTACTCACATTTTTTATTGTGCTTATCATCCTTTTATTGCAATTCCTGTGGATGTATATCGATGAGCTTGCAGGAAAAGGTCTAAGTTTTATTATCCTGACCGAGTTATTGTTCCATTTTTCTCTTTCTTTCGTCCCTCAGGCACTGCCTCTGGCAATACTGCTTGCTGGCCTTATGACCTTTGGCAATATGGGAGAAAATACAGAACTGACCGCTATCAAATCATCAGGTATCCCTCTGCAACGTATCATGCGTCCTCTCATACTGGTCATTTCACTCCTGGTACTGGTCTCTTTCTATTTCTCTAACTACATACTTCCCTATACAAACAAACAAGCCCGCTCCCTCCTCTATGATATAAGGAAAAAACGCCCCGATATAAACCTTCAGGCTGGGACTTTCAACAACGACATTGACGGCTTCAGTATTAAAGTGGGATCTAAAGATCCGGTTACCAACCGCCTCGATAATGTTATTATCTATGATCACCGGGAAAGAAATGGAAATGTGTCCGTCACTCATGCCGATAGCGGATATATTAAGATCACCTCCGACGAAACAGGTATGATAATGCATCTTTATAACGGCCAGTCGTATACTGAAATGAAAGAAAATAACGTAGCATATAACAGAAGGAAATTCCCTTCCCGCAGAGATTCTTTCAAAGAGGAAGTTATTGTTCTTTCTCTGACAGGTTTCAATCTGGAAAGATCAGGCCACGACTTGTTCAAATCAACATCATGGATGTTGAATATGTCGCAACTGTCATTCTTTGCCGATTCTCTGACAAAAGACTATAATGACAGGGCGGAGATCAGTTTTAAAGAGTTCAGAAACAGCAAGCTGTACACAGAACAAAAACCGGAATCTTTTTTCAGGCAACCGGAAAATGAAACAGACAATCAACAAAAATTGTTGAGCTTCAATGCATCAACCATTTTTGATACCTTAAAAACAGAAAACAAAGGTATGGTACTGGAAAAAGCTATTGAAAATATGAGAGAAGCCAGTAACTATGTCATGACTACAACGGAATCCATGAAAATGAATATAAGACAGATTAAGAAATATGAAATCGACTGGCATAAAAAGCTCACTCTCCCTTTTGCCTGTCTTGTGTTTTTTTTCATAGGGGCTCCTCTTGGAGCTATTATAAGAAAAGGAGGGTTGGGGACACCATCAGTTATTTCTATTTTCTTTTTTGTCGTATGGTATGTTATCTCATTATCTTCAGAAAAGCTCGTAGAAGAAGATCTGATAGGAAGCATTCCCGGTATGTGGGCCTCTTCCTATATTTTATTACCGGTGGGTATTTTCCTGACCTATAAGGCTTCAACTGATTCAATGATAATGAATATAGATACATACCTACAATTCTTCCGTAAGATTAAAGATTATATTTATAAATTAACAATGCAGGGTAAATCAATAAAGCCCAAAAGGAAAAAGAAAGATGAGTAATTACAAATTAAACACTATTGAAGAAGCTATAAGTGATATTAAGCAGGGGAAGCTTCTTATTGTTGTTGATGATGAAGATCGTGAAAACGAAGGCGACTTTATTGTTGCTGCTGAACTGATAACACCGGAGATTGTCAATTTCATGGCCACATATGGAAGGGGGCTTATTTGTGTGGCCTTACCTGAAGAGAGATGTGAGGAACTGGAACTTGATCTGATGGTGGGGACTAATACATCCCTGCATGAGACCCAGTTCACTGTGTCAGTCGATTTGATTAATGAAGAGACTTCTACCGGCGTATCGGCCAATGACAGAGCCCTTACCATCAAATCTCTCGTTGATCCTTCCACGAAACCTTCCGATCTCGGAAGACCAGGTCATATTTTCCCTCTTAAAGCCAAATCGAAAGGTGTACTGAGAAGAGCCGGACATACAGAAGCTGTTGTCGACCTGACACGTCTGGCGGGACTTAATCCCGGAGGTGCCCTCGTCGAGATAATGAACGATGATGGTTCAATGGCCCGGCTGAATGATCTTGTTAAACTGAGAAAAAAGTTTAATCTCAAGATTATCGCTATAAGGGATCTGATAAAATATAAGCTTGACAGGGAATCCATTATTGAAAAAGGAGAAAAGGTCAGCCTCCCTACAGAAAGAGGAGATTTTGACTTCATCCCTTTCAGACAGAAAAGCAACGGTATAGAACACTGCGCTCTTGTTAAGGGAACATGGACGAAAGATGAGCCTGTTCTGGTAAGAGTCCACTCCTCATGTTTTACAGGAGATATCTTCGGATCGCTGAGATGTGATTGCGGAACTCAGCTGCACAAAGCTATGGAAATGGTACAGAAAGAAGGGAAAGGTGTGGTTATTTACCTTAGTCAGGAAGGCAGGGGAATTGGTCTCTTCAACAAAATAAAAGCTTATAAGCTCCAGGATGAAGGGATGGATACCGTTGAGGCAAATATCCATCTGGGTTTCGGTGAAGACGAAAGAGACTACGGAGTAGGCGCAAGTATTATGAGAGAACTGGGACTTGGAAAAGTCAGGCTTATCTCAAATAACCCTGTAAAAAGGGCTGGTCTTGAAGGGTATGGAATAAAAATAGTTGAAACAATACCTCTTATTATCGAATCCAACCCCCATAACAGATTCTATCTCGAGACAAAAGCCAACAAGATGGGACATAACCTGACCTGCTTCAAGCATACGACAAAAGACTGATTTTTTTATATATTAACTGACCAGAACACAATAACTATGAATAACCTCAGGATACTTTTCATGGGGACACCTGAGTTTGCTGTTGCATCGCTCGGGGCTTTGCTTATCAATGGTTATAATGTTGCAGGCGTTGTTACTTCCCCTGACAGACCTGCCGGCAGGGGAAGGAAAATTCACAAGACAGCTGTTAAGGAATTCGCAGAATTCAGCCGTCTCCCCGTACTGCAGCCTGTCAGTCTGAAAGATCCGGATTTTATCGATAAACTGAAAGAACTGAATGCCGATGTTTTTGTTGTTGTTGCCTTCCGCATGATACCGGAAATAGTATGGAGGATACCTCCAAAAGGCACTATTAACCTGCATGCTTCACTCCTGCCCCATTACCGTGGAGCAGCACCTGTGAACCATGTTTTGATTAACGGAGAGACAACAACAGGACTCACCACTTTCCTTATCAATGATAAAATAGATACCGGCAATATCCTGCTTCGCGAAGAGATACAGATATTTCCCTTTGAAAACGCAGGTGATCTCAGTAAAAGGCTTATGAAACTGGGCGCCAGGCTTATTATTAAAACACTCCAGGGGATAGCCGCCAACAACCTTCAGCCAAAACCTCAATCGCTTTTCCTGAACCCCGGAGAGACACCCAAAACCGCTCCAAAAATCTTCCCTGAAAACTGTATCATCAACTGGAAAGAAGATGTGGTGAAAATCCATAATCTTATCAGAGGTCTGGCACCCGATCCCTGTGCAAGGGCTTTCTTTCTTAAAAAGGATAAAACAATAATGTTCAAGATATTTGACAGCTGTCCGTATATTTCTGAAAATAATATGCCGCCAGGGTCAATAGTCACCGATGGGAAAAATTACCTTAGGATTAGCTGCGGAAAAGGATTTCTGAGTATTCTTACCCTTCAGGCAGAAGGAAAGAAAAAACTTGGCATTCAGGATTTTCTCAGGGGTTTTGACCTTAAAGAAACAGTACTCCGTATCAGTTAAGCGGCTTACTCTTCCTTAACCATATTATCTGTCCGGCTACAGGTTCCTCTTCCTCTCCCAGGGTATTATATTCCCTTAGTTTCTTTATTTTGACACCATATTGCTGGGATATTGAATAAAGAGTTTCTCCCTCAGTAACTATATGTGTCTCCTTCCCCACTTCCGCTTTATCTCTCTTAGGCTGCAGATAAATGATCTGACCGGCTTCCGGCATATAGCCATCATCAAACTCGTTGTAACGCTGAAGCTCCCATCTCAGAAGCTGAAATTCATCCTCAATCATCTCAAGAGACTCTCCATCCTTAACAATAATATACTGAATGCGGTTATTCACCATCACTCTCGAAACCCTGGCAGAAACAGTAAAATGGTCATTAATTACCCAGGCCGTGTTGGCTCCGGCAGGAGCAGCAACAGGCTCTCTATGTACAGGTTCCGGAGAAGGAGGAGCCTCAGGCTCCCTTTTTTCAGTATTATTGTCAGAAACAACAGTCCTGACAGTTGACAACTCTCTGATAGCTGCAGGAGTATCATAATATTGAAGATTGTTTTCCTCTATTTTCCTGATTAGCATATTTGCATAATCAGGATTGGTGGCATAACCGGCTTTCTTAAGACCTCTTGCCCAGCCTTTGTAATCAGTAACGTTCAGATCAAAAAGAGAGCTGTACCTGACACCATTCTTAAGAAAATCAGAGTGATCATAAAACGAATCCTCTACACTGGGATACTTCCTGAAACAATCGTTTTTTCTGTCATCATCATGATATATCACCGGACCTCTCCAGTTATTATGGCACTTTATTCCAAAATGATTATTCCCTCTGGTGGCAAGGGTACTGCGGCCATAATCAGACTCTATCATTCCCTGTGCCAGAGTTATGCTTGCCGGAACCCCTGTTCTTATCATTTCGGTGACAGCTAACTTCTTATATTTGTCAATATATGTCCTGGCACTGGCTTCTCCGGACACCGAAACTGCTGGCTGAGAAGACCGGTATCTGACCGGCCTTCTAACACGGCATGCCGGGAAAGAGATAATAAGAAAAAGTAGAATAAAAATAATTACTGACTGACGGTGCATTTTTTCCGGTTTCGGACAAAAATAATAAAAAGTGTCAAAAGAAATGATCAGTATCGAATGAACTGCAAATCAGTTGTCCGACATTTGATCTTCACTGATAATCAATTGAAAACCTGCACCATGTATATTTTTTATATTAAGTCCCGGATCTTCTGACAATATCTTTCTCAATTTGGTTATATATACATCCATGCTTCTGGCTGTGAAATAATCGTCATTCCCCCATATCTTTTTCAACGCCGTTTCTCTGCTGATCAAGGAGTTAGGACTAACAGCAAGCAGTTCCAGGAGCTGAGCTTCCTTGGGAGATAGTTTTTTTTCATCATCTCCGGAAGTGAGTGTCCGGAGTTTGGAATTAAAAATGAACTTCCCTATCTCGTATATATCTCTTGTCCCGTTGCGAAAATCACGCCGCGAAATAATTGCCCGGAGCTTTGCCAGCAAAATATCTGTATCAAAAGGTTTGGTAATATAATCATCTCCGCCTACTCCATAACCACGCAGTACATCCTCCTTCATCTTTTTCGCAGTAAGAAAAACGATAGGTATGGAACTGTTTATCTGTCTTATCTCATTTGCAATGGTGAACCCGTCAACATGAGGTAACATAATATCCAGAATACATATATCAAATATGCCTTTTCTGAAATGATCAACTGCATATTTACCATCATCAATCCAGTCTACCATAAAATCATTTATCTCAAGATAGGATTTCAGGACAGATCCGAAACTAAGATCATCTTCCACAAGAAAGATCTTTACAGCTTGTTTGCTCATTTGTCATTATCACAATTAAATGGCAGAAATACATCGAAGCGGCTACCTTTTCCCGGTTCACTGCTTACTTTAATAAAACCCTTATGGGCTTCTACAATTGCACGGGAATAATTCAGGCCAAGGCCAAATCCTTTTACATCATGAACATTCCCGGAGGTCTTGCGGTAAAATCTTTCAAATATACGGCTCTGGATGGTTTTTGACATACCTATACCCTTATCCTCTACCGAAATAATTATCCCTTCTTCAGTGTTATTTGTTGTGATGGCAATTTCGGGAGATTTTTCGGAATACTTTATCGCATTGTCAATAAGATTGTTTATCAGATTGAAAAGATGTTCCCCGTCACCATAAATAAAATGTTCAGAAGCGTTTAAACATAGTCTTATCACTCCATTCCTCTGCTGTAACAGAATATCGAAACCCTCAACAGCCCTTTTGATAACAGAATGCAAAGAGATATTATCAAACTTAAAATCTATTTCTCTTTTATCAAGAGATGCTATTTGTAATATATTCTCCACCTTTTTGTTCATCCTGCTGTTTTCTTTTTTTATCATGCTGATAAAATGACGAATACTCGTTTCGTCACTGATAACTTTCGGATTGGTTATTGTATCAGCTGCAAGAGATATGGTGGCTATCGGTGTTTTAAATTCATGAGTCATATTATTTATAAAATCTGACTTTATTTCCGATATCTTTTTCTGATGGATAATTAAATAGAGACTCATTGCAAAGGTAGCCAGGATAATAAGAGAAAATAAAAAAGAACCACTAAGGAGACCGGCCATCGATTTGAGTACATAATTCGTTCTCTCGGGAAAAACGACAGAGAGAATAAGGTCCTGTCTTATTATGTTATCTGCAAAAAGTCTGACTTTATAATTGCTCTTTAAGAAATCGTCCTTATTGGATTTTTTATATGATCCTCCGGTGACAACCCCGTTTTTTATCAGAGCATATTCATAAGGAGTCTGGAGATAATACAGGAATCTGTTAAGAGCATACTCAATCTCCCTGTTATCTAGTTCCATATTTTCCCACTGGAATACTTCAGACAACATTTGATCACTTATCCTTCTGAGTTCATCGGATCGTCTTTTTATTAAATCAACATAATCATCCTGTCTGAAATAAACATCTCCGTTATTTATGTATTGCTTACCCCTGCTTTCAACTATTGTGTATTCCCCGGAATTTTCCGGACGACCTGTAAAGAAACCTGCCGAATCAGAAGAAGTAATTATTGTATCATGTGTTATCACCACAGGGTCTTTGCCCGGTTCGTGAGTCACCGACTGGTTTGTTATTCTGAGACTGCCATCTGCCATGTTGCCCGAAGAATAGCTATCCATGTGGAAATAGCCTGAAACAGAATTCATTGTGTCGCCAACAGGGTTAAGGCCCGAGAACATAAAATCGTTAAAAAACTTCACTTTTCTTGCCGACTCAATAGCAGTGGCAGCATCATTGATCCCTTCAATGGCAATGGCATTAAATTTTCCGTTCTCAATACGAACGGCATTTCTTATCCATATAAGCTGAATCCAGATTATACCGACAAGAGAAAACAGCATCATAAAGATCAGGAGGATGAATTTCTGCTTATTCATGACGTAAAATTAAGCTATCGATCGGGAAAAAATACAAGTTTTAACTTTTCATTAACTCTTATTAACCTCTCTTTAACTAGCTTAAGGGCCTGATAATTACATTTTCCGGCAAAGACAGCAGGGATGCAAGGCTTAAGAGTGATACTAATTTATCTTATAAGGATGTATTATTCCGTTTCGCGACAGGTTTATTCATGGCTTTATATCACCAAAGGCCTTCCATATATCGTTTTCAGGGAAGGGAGCTGTTATGGACAGTTTTTCTTTTCTCACCGGGTGAATAAAATCTATTTGTCGGGCATGCAGACTAATACTCCCATCCTCATTCGATCTTGAATAGCCGTATTTCAGGTCGCCTTTGACGGGACATCCTAATCTTGCCAGCTGAGCCCGTATCTGATGGTGTCTGCCTGTGTGCAATTCAATTTCAAGAAGGTAATAGCGATTTGACCGGCCAGTTAGACGATATGTCAATGATGCTATTTTGGAGCCTTTCACTTCAGTGTCGTAGACGTATGTTTTATTCTGTTTTTCATTTTTTTTGAGGTAATGAGTAACAGTTGCGTAGTCCTCGGGAGGTCTCTCCTTTACAATAGCGAAATATATTTTTTTTATCTCTCCTGCCCTGAACATCTCATTCAGTCTCTTCAGAGCTTTGGAGGTACGTGCATACAGAATAACTCCGCTCACCGGTCTGTCGAGTCTGTGGACGACTCCCAGAAAAGCTTCTCCCGGCTTATTGTATTTCACGGCAATATATTTCTTAACCTCGTCGTCAAGTGAAACATCTCCTGTTTTATCGCCCTGTGACAGGTCAGATGCTTTTTTCCCGACAGCTATCAGATGATTGTCTTCATAGAGTATTTCCGGCATGATCAGTATTGTTCCTTTTCGTTAGGAAAACGGAGAGATTTAACATCGTCAATATATGCCTGCACTGCTCCTTTTATTTCAGTGTAAAGGTCATGATACCTTCTGAGGAATCTTGGAGAAAATTCCTGATTGATACCCAACATATCATGAACCACAAGCACCTGTCCATCGGTACCTGGTCCTGCACCAATACCTATCACTGGTATTTTGACCATTCCGGCCACTTTTTCTGCCAACTTTGCAGGAATTTTTTCCAGTACAAGAGCAAAACAACCTGTTTTTTCAAGAAGCACAGCATCTTCCACAAGACGTTTTGCTTCTTCCTCTTCCTGTGCTCTGACTACATAGGTGCCAAACTTATGTATGGCTTGTGGAGTGAGTCCGAGATGTCCCATGACAGGTATCCCTGCCGAAAGAATTCTTTCCACTGATTCTATGATCTGTTTGCCACCCTCCAGTTTGACCGCTCCCGCTCCCGTCTCTTTCATTATTCTGACTGCAGAGATAAGAGCCTCTTTCGAATTGCCCTGGTAAGTGCCAAATGGCAGGTCAACGACTACAAGAGCCCTCTTCACTCCCCTTACTACAGAGGCTGCATGGTATATCATGTTATCAAGTGTAATAGGCAGGGTAGTGTCAAAGCCGGCCATCACATTAGAAGCAGAATCACCCACTAGGATTACATCCAACTCCGCTTCATCAAGTATCCTTGCAAAAGAATAATCGTAAGCGGTTAGCATAGCTATCTTTTCACCTTTCATCTTCATTTCTTTGAGAACATGAGTAGTGACCCTTTTTACCGATTTTTGTACAGACATGTTTTTAACTGTTCTTAATGAGCCGGTAAAGTTATTTAATAATATTGGCAGTTTCAATACCACTTACTGTCGTTTTGTCACATTATTTCTTAATGGCATAATCATTGTTGAAAATGTAAGTATTTAAACAGAATTTATAAAAACATTATAGAAAATGGGAAAAATAATCGGTATAGACCTGGGGACTACCAACTCTTGTGTTTCAGTTATGGAAGGCAATGAGCCGGTAGTGATACCCAACAGTGAAGGTAAAAGGACCACACCATCTATTGTTGCATTTGTTGATAACGGAGAACGTAAAGTAGGGGATCCGGCCAAACGCCAGGCAATAACAAATGCCAATAAAACCATTTATTCAATTAAAAGATTCATGGGTGAGTCATATGATAAACTCAACCAGGAGATCAAGAGAGTAACCTATACAGTTGTAAAAGGAGATAACAATACTCCAAGGGTGAAAATTGATAACAGGTTATATTCTCCGCAGGAGATTTCTGCCATGATCCTCCAGAAGATGAAAAAAACAGCTGAGGACTATCTCGGGCAGGAAGTCACCGAAGCTGTCATAACCGTACCTGCTTATTTCAGCGATTCTCAGCGTCAGGCCACAAAAGAGGCAGGGGAGATTGCTGGTCTTACTGTTAAGAGGATCATCAATGAGCCTACAGCTGCTTCTCTGGCTTACGGACTTGACAAAAAATCCCAGGATCTCAAGATTGCTGTTTTTGACCTTGGTGGAGGAACTTTCGACATCTCCATTCTCGAACTGGGAGACGGTGTCTTTGAGGTCAAATCGACCAATGGCGACACTCATCTAGGAGGTGATGATTTCGATCATATGATAATTGACTGGCTGGCAGAAGAGTTTATAAAAGATGAAGGTATTGATCTGAGAAAAGATCCTATGGCTATGCAGAGGCTGAAGGAAGCAGCAGAAAAAGCAAAGATCGAATTATCCAGCTCTAATTCAACAGAGATCAATCTGCCTTATATAATGCCTGTTGACGGGATTCCCAAACACCTTGTAAAGACACTTACACGCTCTAATTTTGAGAAGATATGTGACAAACTATTCCAATCATGTCTGGGACCATGCCAGAAAGCTCTTGATGACTCTGGTCTGAAAGTGTCGGATATAGATGAGGTACTCCTTGTAGGAGGATCTACACGTATACCGGCAATACAGCAACTTGTAGAAAAGTTCTTCGGCAAAGCACCTTCCAAAGGAGTTAATCCCGATGAAGTTGTTGCCGTAGGAGCTGCTATACAGGGAGGCGTACTCACCGGCGAAGTGAAAGATGTACTGCTGCTTGATGTAACACCTCTTTCCCTCGGTATAGAAACGATGGGCGGTGTAATGACGAAGCTCATTGAATCAAATACAACTATACCTTCAAAAAAGACTGAAGTCTTCACTACAGCTGCAGATAACCAGCCATCAGTAGAGATCCATGTGCTACAGGGTGAAAGGCCTATGGCTTCAGGGAACAAAACAATTGGACGTTTCCACCTGGATGGGATACCTCCTGCTCCGCGCGGTGTACCCCAGATAGAAGTTACTTTTGATATTGATGCCAACGGCATCCTCCATGTTACAGCTAAAGACAGAGGTACAGGTAAAGAACAAAGAATAAGAATTGAGGCTTCTTCAGGACTGAGTGACGATGAGATAAAAAGAATGCGCGACGAAGCCAAAGCAAATGAAGAATCCGATAAAAAGGCCCGCGAGAAAGTTGAAAAAATAAATACAGCTGACAGCCTTATCTTTACAACCGAGAAACAGTTGAAAGAATTTGGTGACAAGATACCGGCCGATAAAAAAGCCACTATTGAAAGTTCTCTTGAAAAACTCAAGGAAGCTCATAAAAAACAGGATCTTGACGCTATCGACACAGCTGTCGCTGAACTGAACACCGTCTGGCAATCTGCTTCAGAAGAGATGTACAAGACAGCACAGGCATCCGGACAGCCTGATGGCCAACCGGGTCCGGGTCCGGAACAACCCGGACAGAGCAAAGCAGACGAAGGAAACTCAAAGGGGGGAAATGACGAAGTAACAGACGTCGACTTTGAAGAAGTGAAATAATTACCTTCTCTTTCAGCTCCGGACCCTGATCAGGCACAGACCTACCTGAATAAGTACATCGAAATAAAATAAAACAAAAAAGCCGTCTCATTTTACTTAATGAGACGGCCTCTTTTTGTACTTTTGCTTAAAATTTGCCGTTTCTTTATTATGAATCGCATTATTATCCTTATTGTATATCTCCTAAGCCTTTCCCTGACAATTGCGGCTCAGGATAACAACTCTGTAAATATAACCGACGAAAAAGGAAGGAAACAGGGACCATGGATATCCAGCTATCCTAACGGTAATACCCGGTATGAAGGGGTTTTTATAAATGATCACCCTGTTGGGGAATTTAAAAGATACTTTGAAGATGGGACTCTGATGTCAATCATGGTCTACTCCGATGACGGGGAAGAAGTTGATGCAACTATCTACCATCCAAACGGATTTATTGCTTCAAAAGGGAAATATATAAACCAGGAAAAGGAGGGGAAATGGTCTTTTTATTCCTATTTCTATGAAAATTATCTGATCAATGACGAAGAATACCGGGATAACAAAAAAAACGGGACTTCCGTGAAATATTATCCCGACACTACAGTCTTTGAAGTAATAAACTACGTGGATGATAAAAAGGAAGGAGACTGGATTCAGTATTATCCCGACGGTAAATTATTTCTGAAAGGCTCTTATTCCAATGATATGCTTAATGGCCCTTTTGAGGTGTGGTATGAAAACGGTCAGAAAGAAATCGCGGGCAATTATAAAAATAACTTCCGCGACGGTCCCTGGATAATATTCAGTGAGGAAGGAGAAATAAAATATGAGATCAATTATGAGATGGGGATGACAAAAGATAAACAAATGGATATCGATCATACCAATCTCATGGAAAAGCTGGAAAAGAACCAGGACAAAATTGCCGATCCTGAAAAAACACTCAGGTAGGAAAATGAATACATCGCTTCAGCGGGGAAAAAAGGGAAATAAAATTGTTTTATATTACCCCTGGTTCCGATAAGTACCTGTTTGAAAAGACAATAAAGAAACATTTAATGAATGACCGACTTTCATTAACAGAACTTCAGCTACTGATCAAAGACACTCTGTACCTTGCTATGCCTGATATGTACTGGGTAGTGGCAGAGATTTCTGAAATCAAAGTAAACTATGCCGGTCACTGTTACCTTGAATTAATTGAAAAAAATCCTGAAGAAAAAAATGTAAAAGCCCGTATCAGAGCTATTATATGGAGCAGCCGCTACAGGTTTATTGGTACTTTCTTCGAAAATACCACAGGTGAAGCACTGAAAACAGGAATGAAGATACTGGTCAAAGCCAGGATAGAATACCATGAAATATACGGTCTTAGTCTTATTATTTCAGATATTGATCCTGCTTTTACAATCGGAGAAATGGCCATAAAAAAGCAAATGGCCATAAAAAAGCTTGAAGAAGAAGGGGTTTTTACAATGAACAGGGAACTGCCTTTCCCCATTCTGCCCCGTAAGATAGCTGTTATATCTTCGAAAAATGCTGCCGGTTATTCGGATTTCATGAGGCATCTTCATGAAAACAGTTACGGTTATATATTCTACACTGTTCTTTTTGATACTGTCATGCAGGGCACAGAGACTGAAGAAAGTGTCCTGAAATCCTTTTCCAGAATAGCAGAAAATGTCAGCCTCTTTGATGTTGTTGCAATAATAAGGGGTGGTGGCTCACAGAGTGATCTCAGCTGGTTCGATAGCTATAATATCGCCTATTATGTTACACAATTTCCCATACCCGTTATAACGGGTATAGGTCACGAAAAAGACCTGTCTGTAACGGATATGGTTGCACATAAAGCCTTGAAAACACCGACAGCTGTAGCTGATCATCTAATCGAATGTGTGGCGGAAGCCGAAAGAAATCTCAACCAGATGAGTAAGGAAATTGCCGAACTGTCAACGGCAGTAGTCAAGAAATACAAAGAATTGACAGAATCATGCAGACAAAAACTGGTTCCGGCCGCAAGACTAAGGATATACGGACAAAAAGAAAAACTCTCTAACCGGATAATTGAACTTACTAATCTTGGGAAAGTATTTGTCAGAAAAGCCGGAGTGATTCCAGAAAATCAAAAATCTCAAATAAGATCACTTGTTAAATCATTCTTTACAGGTAAACAGTCAATAATTGAAAAAGAAAGTACCGGACTGAAAAGGAATGTTAATAATACTGTTTCTCATCTTCAGAAGAAGATGGAAAACATGCAAAATAATCTTTCTATACTGGATCCTGTTAATGTTCTTGGAAGAGGATATACTATCACTTCATGGCAAGGAAAGATAATAAAGAGCATAAACTTGCTGAAAAAAGATGATATTGTTGATACACAGTTTTTTGATGGTTCAGTAACCAGCACTGTTCTTAAAAAGACAAAGAAAAGAAAATAACTACCAGTATTAACCCAACTGAATTAACAACCATGGCAAAGAAAGCATTTTCATTCAACGAAGCAATAACAGAAATTGAAAAAATATTAAAGAGTATAGAAAACGGAGATCTGGATGTTGACAAACTGTCGGCTGAAGTCAAAAGAGCATCTGAACTGATCAAGCAGTGTCAGAGTAAGCTCCGTACTACGGAAGAAGAAATAAACAGTATTCTTAACGACCTTGTATAAAATAAATCAGGACCGAAGTCCTGACTTATTACTACCCTAAACCTAAATTCATGAAAAAACCCGTTTAACCTTCCGATTGTTGCATTTCTAAAAGTTAAACGAATTCAGTCTGTTAAATGTTTCAGTGAAAGTAATAATTTTTTGTTAAAAATCACTTATTTTTTTTCATCAGGTTTCTCGACACCAAGAACATCTTTAAATGCTTTTATAAATGTTTCTCTGGGTAAAGCTCCCATTGCCATTTGAGGCTGACCCTCAAGCGGCACGAAAAGGATGGAGGGGATACTTCTTATCCCGAAAACGGCAGCCAGTTCCTGTTGCTCTTCAGTGTTAACCTTGAAAATGTCAAGTTTGCCGGCATAATCATTTGCAAGTTCTTCAAGGACAGGAGCAACAATTTTACAAGGACCACACCAGTCAGCATAAAAATCAATTACGCAAGGCCTTTCTCCTTCATATTTCCACTCTTTGTTCTTCTCGTAGTCAAATACTTTACTCAAGAAGGTCTCTTTTGTTAAATGTTCGGTCATCTTTTTTTTTATTTATAAATATAAGCAAATCAATTCTTATAACATAATGTCAACCTTTGTGCCATACCGTTTGATATACCATTTATCCAAAATAAATCATCTAATAATTGTAACTTTGTCATGATTAATGAACAAATTGTCATATATAAATATGAATATATGTCTGAATGACGAGATATTCAATATAATATCGGAAGTTGTCACTACGGAGAATGTTGAAGCATTTGTTATTGGCGGATGGGTAAGAGATTGTCTTCTGAAGAGGGAGCATCCTGACAAGGACATTGATATTGTTGTAGCCGGCAGCGGTATTGAATTAGCGAAAAAGATTGCATACAGGATTGATCCAAAAATTAAAGTGAATATTTTCCGGAATTTCGGAACTGCGATGTTCAGATGGGAGAAATATGAAATTGAGTTTGTAGGTGCCAGAAAAGAGTCTTACAACAGGACATCGAGAAAACCGGTTGTTGAAGACGGCACTATTGAGGATGATCAGAAAAGAAGGGATTTCACCATCAATACCCTTGCCATAAGTCTTAACAGGGAAACGTTCGGTCAGTTCATTGATCCTTTCAATGGAGCGATGGATTTAAGTAGTAAGCTTATCCGCACTCCTCTTGATCCCGACCGTACTTTTTCCGATGATCCTTTAAGAATGATAAGGGCTGTCAGGTTTGCAAGCCAGTTAAAATTTACGATTGAAAAGAAGACTTTCAGCTCTATCCATCGCAATGCCTCACGAATTGATATTGTATCAAAAGAAAGGATCACCACAGAACTGAACAAGATACTGATGTGCGACCAGCCTTCCACAGGCTTCATCCTTCTTGAAAGATCTGGATTACTGGGTCACATTTTCCCGGAGCTTGATGCTCTGAAAGGGGTGGAGACAAAGGGAGGCAAGTCGCATAAGGATAATTTCCTTCATTCTGTTAAGGTTCTTGACAATATTGCATCGAAAAGTGATAATTTATGGCTCAGATGGGCAGCTATTCTGCATGACATAGCCAAACCGGCAACCAAGAGATATCAGCCAGGAACAGGATGGTCTTTCCATGGTCATGAATTTCTGGGAGCAAAGATGATACCGTCAATCTTCAGGAAAATGAAATTACCTCTGGATGAAAAGATGAAATTTGTTCAGAAACTTGTTGATCTGCATTTACGTCCTGTTGCCCTTGCACAGGAAGAGATAACGGACTCTGCCGTAAGAAGACTTCTTTTTGAAGCAGGTGATGATATAGACGATCTTATGCTCTTATGTGAAGCTGATATTACATCAAAGAATGAAGCAAAAAAGGCAAGGCATCTGAAAAATTTGAATATTGTAAGGCATAAACTAAAAGAGATAGAAGAAAAAGATGCTGTCCGCAATTTCCAGCCTCCTGTTAATGGCGACGAAATAATTAAAACTTTCGGTATCAGACCTGGCAAAGAAGTAGGAATAATAAAAAACTTCATCAGGGAAGCTATTCTGGATGGCATAATACCCAATGAACATGAAGCAGCACGGAATCTTATGCTAAAAAAAGGCAAAGAATTGGGATTACAACCCAGGGAAGATCCGGCTATCTGACCCTGAGATCGAGCAATAAAGGCAAATGATCGCTGTATCCTCCGGAATATCTGTATCCGGCAAAAGTAGGGAATGGTTTCTTCCCGGGATAAAGCGGATCATCCTGAAGAAGAAAACCGGGACTGAATATTTTAAGAAGTCCGGGTTCCGTATAAAATCCATTTCTTTTTTTCAGAAGGCTGAGAGATACGAACATCTGATCAGGCATATCCCATATCCCCTTGTACTTGTATGTGCCTGATCCTCTGTCAGAGATTCCGGAGAGATTTACAAATAATGGTCCCGAGCCATTATCATTTGTGAAAAGATCAAAAACGCGATCATCGGGTGTTGTATTAAAATCACCCGTAATTATTATCCGGGGATCATTTTTCTCTGCTGAAGCAATAGAATCGATTTTATCTTTTATCATCTCTGCTATCTTTTGTCTGCGTTCTCTTCCTGAAATCACCCCTCCTCTCCTGGAAGGCCAGTGGTTGACAAAAAGGTGCAGAGTGTCATTCATTGCAACACATTTTACATACATTACATTCCTGGTAGGATGATCCGACTGCTTTATATCATCGGGCAGGAAATAATGATAATGCATAACAGAGACTATCTTCTTTCTGTATAGAACACATACATCAATGCCTCTGGGATCGGGTGAATCATTATGAATTATACCGTAATTATATTTCAGCATACCCGAATGGTAAATAATATCACGGAGAACCTGTTTATTCTCTGTTTCACACAAAGCCACGATATCAGGAGGAGCCCCCTCTCCTGCTGCAATGATGGTTTTGTATAGAGCATTTATTTTCCTTTCATACCTGCCATAATGCCATCTCATTGATCCTCCCGGAAGGAACTGATCATCATCCCTTAAAGTGTCGTCTTCTGTATCAAACAGGTTTTCTACGTTATAGAACATAAGGCGCAGATGATTACCCTGAGCATTCATTCTGCCAGCCACAGTAAAAGTTAACAACAGCATTAAAAGGGCACCGGTAACAAACCGTACGACACCTCCTGACATATTTATCTGATAGTATCTTAACTTAATATGCGTTTATCCAGCGATACCTCCTAGCACTCTCACCAAATTTAAGAGCAAGGGTCAGCTCATGTGACCCGAAACTCTGGTGTCTGATATCAGTAAGCGTAAAATCAACGGCATAGGCAAAATAGAACTTGTCATATTTTAATCCTATCATCATAATAATTGCATCGTGGGTTCTCCATGATATTCCCGCCCAGTAATCCTCTTTATAGTACATTCTCGCTGTAAGATCAAGCTGGAGGGAATTAAAAAACATATCGGATGATTTGATAAAAGCAGAAGGTTCAAGGGTCCAGTCATCACTGACAGGCAATTTAACTCCTCCTGTAAGGAAATAATGACCTAGTTCATTTCTGTTTGTTGTAGTGGAATCACCGAAAAGCAATGATCCTCTCAGGATATTTGTCATTGCAAAACCTGCATAATATTTTGAAGTGGTATAACTGGCTCCAAAATTAAAATCTGTAATAAAAACTGATCTGTCGTAATTATTCAGCAGAGGATCGCTGTAATCATATATTAGTCCGTCCGTATTAATTGCATACTGATATGCTGAAAGGGCCAGACCAAAAGCAAGATCATTGGTATATCCATCAGAGGAACCGAGAGGAATATGGTATGAATATATTGCCTGAACACCTGTCCGGCTCATAATACCATTATTATCGTTAAAAATGTAACCACCTGCTCCTACTCTTCCACCTCTTGTAGGTCTTACTGATTTTTTCTTTACTGAGGTCGATTTTGAGATATAACTGTTTTTCAGGATACGTGTCTGAAAACTCAAAGCGTATGTACTGGGGGCCTGTTCCAGACCTATCCACTGGTTCCTTGTGGTAAGCGTAACTGTGGAATAGCCATCACGCCCTGCAAATGACGGATTGACAAGGTATCCATTCATTATATACTGGCTGTACATTGGTACTTGTTGCGCATAAGAAAGACCACAAGACAGTCCCGCAAACAACAGTATTGAAATAATCCTTACAGATCTCAGATATTTATTCATCATATAATAATTGATTTTAATGGTATGATGGAACCCACATGTAGCTGATTATTATAGTATTGTGTTTTTGTATTCAAATACATGTGGGTTTCATCGATTTCACCGGTATTATCTAATTACGCTTATAACACCTGATCTGGGTTTTGTTGAACCGTCGTTCAGATGTAATATATAATGGTACGAATCCGTTGGCATCATATCACCATTGCCCTGGTACTGACCATTCCACGGATTCTCTGAAATATTTTTTGTACGGTAAATAAGCCGGCCCCATCTTGAGTATATGAGGATCTCCGCCTGAGGATAAATATCGATATTATGTATTATCCACTCGTCATTATGTCCATCGCCGTTGGGGGTAATGATATCCGGTATAACAAGACATTCATATGATCCTGTATAGCCAACTTCAATACTTGTTGACATACGGCAGCCATTGGCATCTGAAATTACTACGCTGTATGTACCCGGAGTCAGATTTGTTCTGTCGGGAGATGATACAGATCCGGGATCTGACCATATAAAGGTATACGGAGGAGTACCTCCTGTTACTTCAAGGCTTATCTCTCCATCATCTGTATCCGGACAGCTTGCGTCGGTCACTGTAGCTTCTGCCGACAAGGGGTCCGGGTCAGTTATATTCACTGTCTCCACAGCTATACAGCTATTTGCATCGGTTACGGTTACAGTATATGAACCCTGGGCAAGGTCAGTCACTGTTTGTGTTGTCTGAACAGGAGAAGTATTCCAGGAATATGCATAAGGCTCTGTCCCTCCTGATACTGTTGCAGTAGCGCTTCCGTTATTTTCTCCATGACACAGAATATCATTGGAACTAATAGTGACTATCAGTACAGGTGGTGCCATAATTACAATATCTGTACCGGCAGTACACCCATTGGCATCCGTTACTGTAACAGTATATGTACCTTCTGCCAGGCCGGAAGCATTGGCTCCTGTCTGTATGGGAACAGTATTCCATGAATAGGTATATGGGGGTGTACCTCCCGTTGCAGTGGCCGTTGCAGTACCAGAACTCTCTCCTCCGCATACAGCATCTGTCTTCATTGCAGTAACTAATAATGGTTCTGCAGGTTCATTGATAAATATGTCAATAGTATAAGTGTCCATCAGAGCATCTCTTATAATAACAGTACAGGGCCCTGCGGAAAGCATTTCAAAGGTCCCTGATGCCTGATAATCTCCGCCATTAAGACTGTATTCATAAGGTTCTTCTCCTGCAATACCCGATACAGTTACACTGCCTGTTGTCTCTCCGTAGCATAGAACGTCTGTCTGGGAAAGGATTGACCCTGATAATGGCAATCCTGGTTCTGTAATTATAACCGGCAGTGAAAATTCGCAAAGATTGGCATCCTGTATAATGATAGTGTAATTTCCTGCTGTAAGGGAGGAGAAAGTAGCTGAAGCCTGATAGGGACTACCGTCCAGACTGAACAGATACGGAGGAGTACCTCCTGATCCTTCAACTGTGACACTTCCGTCGTCACCTCCTGCCACCGACACATTTGTTTGTGAAACAATGGCTCCTGTCAAAGCAGGCAGCTCAGTGATAGTCACCGATAATCCGGTTGAGGAACAACTGTTTGCATCAGTTACAATAACTGAATAAGAACCGGCAGGCAGATCTGCCTGATCTTCTTCAGCCGTGTTAACGACAGACCCGGTCCATGAATAGATATAAGGTTCTGTGCCTCCCGTGACAGTTATATCAATTGCACCAGTGGATGTTCCTCCACATAAAATGTTGGTCTGAGTGAAAGTAACTGATGGGACAGGGTTAACCACTACTTCAACTGGTTTAATATCAAAGCATCCTGACGCATCAACAGCTTTAATATAATAAGTCCCGTCTGTTGCTTCAGCAGGTGTATCAAAAGGCAGACTTGCCGCAGCATCCAGCCAGTATGAAAGTATCAGTCCTGCATCTGAACCGTTGGTTATTTCCGGAACCGTAATATCAACAGTTGCCGGTGAACATACGGGAGCAGGGTTATTGATAACTAAAACAGGAGTCGGGATAACTACCATATTAACAGGCAAGGATGTTGCAGGATTACCTGTTGCACAAGCTGCATCTGATGTCAGTATTACTGTAACCTTATCATTATCAAGTGGTATATAGCTGAATGACGGGCTGTTAGTCCCGGCATTAATACCGTTAACCTGCCATTGATAATCAGGAGAGGTTCCTCCGTTAACCGGATTAGCCATGAAAGAGACCGGTGTACCTTCGCATACGGGATTGGCGTCAACTGTTATTGTTACACTGACCGGGAATTCCAGAACAGTTATTTTACCATTTACAGATATAGTACCGCACCCTCCGGTAAGTGTTATAGTATAATCAAATATACCTGATTCAGAAGGCATTCCGCTAATTGTAACAACACTGCCCGACCATGAACCGGTAACACCTTCTGGCAGGCCTGAAAAGAGAGCTCCGGTAGCTCCGGTAGTGGTATAAGTGACAGGATCAATAGCTGCATTGATACAAACCGACTGGTTATCGCTGCCGGGTGGTGAAGACAAGGTGATCGTATTATTGTCGTTAACAGTTACATCAGTTGTGGCAGATGCCATACATCCGTTATTGTCAATAATATTCAGGGTGTATACCCCGGCCATTGACAAGAGGGCACTACCTGAGACAACAGGATTCTGCAAAGGTGAAGTAAAACCGTCTGGTCCGGTCCAGTTATAAGAAGCCATACCATCGGGTCCTCCGGAAAGACTTATTGGAGTTCCGATACAAACAGGTCCGTTATTCCCTGCAGTAGCAATCAGTTCAGGAGGTTGAGTGACTGTTGCCGTAGCCGTGGCAGTACATAAAGAGGCATCTGTAATTGTCACACTATATACTCCTGCCACTATATTTTCAAGATCTTCCGTCGTTGCACCATTGCTCCATAAAACTGAATAAGGGGCTGTCCCTCCGGTAATTGAAAGGTCAATTGCTCCATCGGTATCACCATAGCATGTGACATCTGTCACTGTTGTTGTGGCAGCCAGTGCTGCTGCCGGCTGGCTAACAGTAGCTGACAGAGATATAAAACACAAATTGGCATCGGTTACTGTAACATTATATACTCCGGCTGATACATTTTCCAGGTCTTCTGTTGCTGTTCCATTGCTCCATAGATATGTATAAGGTCCGGTGCCCCCGGTAACAGTAAGATTTAATCCGCCTGTTGCATCTCCAAAACAGGCTACATCTGTTGCAACAATATTTCCTGTGAGAGGAGCATCAGGCTGGTTCACTGTTCCTGAGACAATAGTGGTACACAGATTAGCATCTGTGACAGTTACAGTATATACTCCGGCTGCCACATTAACAAGATCTTCCGTCATTGCACCGTTACTCCAAAGGAAGGTATAGGGTGGAGTTCCTCCCGACACTGTCAGATCAACAGATCCGGAGGCATCTCCGTAACATGCTACATGAGTAACTGCCGTAATACCGTTAAGCGGCTGGTCGGGCTCGTTTACTGTTGCCGAAGCTGTTGTTGTACACATATTTGCATCCGTCACAGTAACATTATATACTCCTGCAGGTACATTTATCAGATCTTTTGTTGTTGCTCCATTGCTCCACAGATATGAATAGGGTTCTGTTCCTCCTGTGACAGTCAGAACAAGAGCACCGGTTGCTTCTCCGAAACAAGCCACGTCAGTGGCTGTTATACTGGCATCCAGAGGGGCAAGAGGTTGAGTAACAGAAGCTGTAACAGTTATTATACAGGAATTTGCATCAGTTATAGTAACAGAATAATCTCCGGCTGCAACATCAATAATATCTTTTGTTGTGGCTCCATTGTTCCAGAGGTATGAATATGGGGCTGTTCCTCCTGTAACGGTCAGAGCGATAGCTCCTGTTGAATATCCGTAACAATCAACATTTGTAACTGTTACAGTTCCTTCCATTGGCGCTGCAGGTTGAAGTACCGTAGCTGTAGCTGTTGTTGTACATGAATTACCATCAGTTATTGTCACTGAATAGACTCCTGCAGGCACATTGGAAATATCTTCGGTCACTGCCCCGTTACTCCACAGGAAAGTGTAAGGTGCTGTTCCTCCTGTAACTGTCAGATCAGCTGATCCTGTTGAACTACCGTAACAATCCACATTTGTGGTAGTTGTTGTTGCATACAGGGGAACAGGAGGTTGTGTAATAATAAAAGGAACCTCAAACAAGCAGAAATCAGCATCTCTTATTGTCACCACATGATTCCCGAGAGATAATCCTGTAAAAGAACCGTCTGAGACAAATGCTCCACCGTCAAGAGAATACTGATATGGAGGAAGTCCCGACCCGGGAGTAGCGGCAACAGTTACTTCTCCGTCTGATGCACCGTTACACAGAATGTTAGTAACGGACTCTACAGATCCCGAAAGGTTATTAACAGATACATCAATGAATGTTGAAGCAGGGCACATATAACTGTTTTCAGAAGTCACTGTTATACGACCTGTGGGAACCTTATTCCATATCACTGTAATAAAATTATCTGAGGGAGACCCTCCTGATCTCACTATCCCTCCGGTCACATTCCAGAAGACAGATGGATAACTTTCAGTAAGAGTGTATGTATATTCCGTTCCGGAACACGCAGTTAATGCCGGGTTATTGAAGACTGGCACGGATACAGGGTGTATGGTAACAGTATCTGTAACATAGGATATACAGGGATCTCCCGCAAAATTAGGTCGCGTTATGGTTGTCTTCACTATTCCCTGGGGTACTCCCAAATTCCATTGCACTTCAATACAGTTGGTATCGGACTCGGCACTGAGAATGATCCCATTTTCAATATCCCAGGAATACACAGCACCTGAATCACTATTAACGGAATACATCTCAGTAGCTCCTTCGCATGCTTCAGATGTACGGGCAGTAATATTATTGAATACCGGTCCCGTTTTGGTTATTGCCATTTCAGCTGTATCAACACAACCTGTAGTTTCATCAGTCACAATAAGACGTATATGGTATGTGCCATCAATCAGAGTTGCATTATTGAAAAAGGGCGTCTGAAGGGTACTGGTATTGGTAGGCACCAGATAAGGAGGCACAGAGATAAATGAAAGAAAAGGTTTAGACCAGTCTTCAAGACCGTCCCAGAAATAACTATAAAGACTGTCGACACCTGTGATATTGGCTTTATAGAGGGCATAGGGTACAGCGAGATCGCAGTTATTCAGTGCAAGACTTTCTATTTTAAATGAGGGTTCAATAATTATATCCACACTCCGGGATGAAGAGTTACCATAGGAGTCAGTCGCAGTGAGTATAACGGTTTTCGAACCGCAATCGCCACAAGTGAAAGTATTGGGAAAAACAGAAAGGGCAACCGTTCCGCAATTATCTGAGGATCCGTTATCGACATCCGAAGGCTGAAGTGTTCCCGTACCTTCAGGCTGAAGAGAAAGAGTATATGTTTTTACACTCACATAGGGGGCTATTGTATCCTGCACCGTTACAGTGGAGGTGCATGATGCAGTATTTCCTGATGCGTCTGTGCCGGTAAGGGTAACAATGGCCGGGGTCCCGATATCTGAACAGGTAAATAATGTTCTGTCTGTATACAGAGTAAGCAGACCTCCGCAATTATCAGACGAACCGTTATCCAGATCAGCCGGATTAATCTTTGAAGAACCCGAGTGGTCAAGCCAGACAGTAATATTTTTACAGTTCATCTGCGGTGGTGTATTATCCCGTACCGTAACTATTGCAGAGCATGTAGAAACAAGGCCTTCGTCATCTGTAACTGTAAGGATTACATTGTTATTACCTATGTTGGAACAATCTAAAGAAGAAGGATTTGCTTCGAGACTCACTATTATACCGTCAGGATCATAGGATCCTCCATCGATATCAGAACCATTTATAGACACTGTCCCGCCGGGACCGAGAAATACAGTTATATTCCTACAAACAGCTACCGGTGACAATAAGGGATTATTGCCAACACTTAAATCTCTGGCGTATGCAGCATAAGCGGAGCTGTTTTCATGACCCGCAAAGAAAGCCCTGCCACTATTAACACCGGCATTTATAGGGATGGAAATAAATGCCAGACAGAGAGATAAAAATAGTAAAATCAGTCGGCTGACTCCCCTTTTCAGGAAAAATATGATTTTATTGTCTATATTTTGTCCGGAGGGATGACCTATGTTTTTACTTACTGTAAAATATTCATCCGGAGCACACAGAAAAGAACGACTCATATGTCTCATTGAGATCTGGTTCAGTTAATCAATTATAAAAAATCATTAAATATTGAAGCAATAAGACAACACAGATGATCAGACAGAATCCGCATTTTCTTTTAAATTTATAACAAATTAAAGCGAATTTAAGAAATTTTAGAACAACAATCAGTATAAATTTTACATAGTGTTTTCAACATATTAACAATTGTTCCTGAAAATGAAAAGATTTTTCTTTTGGATAATTTAAAATCTGATATATATTTGCATTCACTTTTTCGGGCGATTAGCTCAGTTGGTTCAGAGCATCTGCCTTACAAGCAGAGGGTCGGCGGTTCGACTCCGTCATCGCCCACAACTGATAAACAGGAACTTAAGTATATTTCTCCTTTTTTTATCATATCTGATAAGACACTAATCAGGCAGAGTCCTTTTAGTCTGAAATTGAAATCAAACGAATATAAAGTATAAAGCAGGTTGTTATAATCACTTTGTAAAAATCAGAACATTTCTTTTGATAAATATTTGTTATTTCTTTATCACTTTATAAGTACGGCATTTCTCTCTGCATATTTTCAAAAAATAGATACCGGCAGTCAGACCGGAAACAGAAATATCCGGTTCATCTCCTGAAAAAAAACCCGTACGTATAACGCGGCCTGAAAGATCAAGCAGATGATAATCTGATCTCATATTCACAGAATTACTTTTCAGTGATATATAATCATCTGCAGGATTAGGGTAAATGATATAATCATTCATTGTGAGATTATTTGTGTCAGAAGTCAGTGAATTGAAATAGTTATCCAGATAAGAGTGTAGGTCTATTATCTGCAATTTTTGAGGAATATTTATAAAGGGGCCCAGGGAAAGGTATTCATTGGAAACATAGTATCTTAGTCCATTGGCAGTGGTGATTCCCTCTATCTGATGATTGGCAGCTTTGATCCAGATTTTCCGTTTATTAGCTCCGAAAAAATTCTGGTCTTTGAAATCGTAAAGCAGCAGGATAAAAGGCTCAAGGGCAGTGCTGTAACCGCACAGGGCTATAAGTTTTTTGCTGTCGACCAGAACAGCTCCCGTCACAAGGCCTTCCACGTTGTATGTCGCTTTTAGTTTTGCAACATGTACTCCGGGTGTTTTTGGAAGAGAATAGAGGCTTGTTTTTTTACTTATCCATTGCTTTGTAAAGAGATAAATACTATCCTCAGTAACAATAAATGCTTCACAGTCATAGTCTGTATCAGCGAATGCTTTCCGACCTATGATCTGATCTGACCAGGAGAATTCTATTTTTTCAATCAGGGGAGTACCCTTCAGAAGGCTTTTTTTATCCACTCTGAGTATATTCAGGTCTTCCCTGTTTCCTCCTGAATTATTACCAAAGTCACCGATATATAAATATGCGGAATCCTGGGATATCTCTTCCCAGTCGGTATTCACCACTCCCGGAAGGGACAGGGATTGTATTATATTACCACTGATGGTATCAATCTGATAGATATTGACATCACTGTTGTCATTATGTGTCCAGATATGATGATCCCAGTATATCAGGCCTGATGTTTCCACAAGTTTGTCGGGCAGCCTGATTTCCATTTCCGGGATCACTGTTATCTCTTTGTAGATACAACTTCCATCGTTCGTTGTAGCTGCAGGGGAATAATTAAGTGCCACAGGATCAGTACATCCAGGGATACCGGCATAGTTATTCCCGATTAATAAGAATAAGAAAACAGAGAAAAAAGGAACTGTCTTATTCATCAAAGAATGACACATATTTTACTCCTGCTTAAAATATTGTTTTTCAGTGTAAAGATAGGTTTTTACACTCCAGGAATAAAACAAGTGAATGGATTATTGATTACCGGCAATTAAGTTTTGACCAACAAGTTTAAATTCGGTATAGTCTTCAGGTGGTACTATATAAATATCGTTTCCTGGTTCGAGACCCTCTTTTATTATAACATTCTTATCGTTAAAATCACCTAAAACGACTATTTGTCTTGTTTTATGTTTCGTAACGACAAAGGGGACATCATCTGAGTTGGCACGAACACATTCCAGGGGTATATAAATTGCATCCGGTACAGTTTTAGTGATTATTTTATTCCATGAAGTCATTTCGGGTCTTATTTCTGAATCGGTGCCATTAATTTTGATTACTACCTCGAACATTTTCACATCTGAATTCGGAAGCACTTCACCCACATTGGCAACTGTTTTTACTGTACCATTGAGAACTTTATTAGGAAGAGCATCAACAGTTATTACAACTGGTTGCCCGACTTTCACCTTATTCACTTCTATTTCATTTACATATACTTCAGACAGCATTGAAGTCAGATCCGGGAGGGTAGCCACTACAAGGTCAAAAGGATTGAGACTTGAGCCTGCTTTCCTCTTACTACCGTCAAATTCCTCCTTATACATAACTATTCCTGATGCCGGGGCTGTTATGGTAAATTTAGCGAGGAAGTCCTGAAGAGTGGTTATATATTCCTGGGCATCCTGCACTTTTTGTCTTGCAGTGGCGATATCTCTAAGGGCCAGAGCATATTTAAGCTCATAACTTTTAACAGCCTGTTCAAGCGCTCTCTGCTGTTTGTTAAGGTTTATTTCGGCCTTACGTTGTGTTGCAGGTGGCTCAAATTTTGATTCCTCAAGAGTGATCTGTGCTTCTCTGACCTGATACTTTATGTTTGTTATCTCATCTCTGAGAGCAGACAGAGAGACTGCAGTATCCAGAATAGCCATTTCAAGATCTGCCTCCATATCTTCAAGGCTCTGAATAGCTTCATTTAAAGTATTGGAATATTCTGTCCTGTCGAGCTGAGCTATATAATCCCCTTTCTGAACCATTGTACCTTCCGGGACAATATCCTGGATTGTCAGCTCCATCGCACGCATCATCATTCCACCGCGTCTTCCTCTTCCACCGCCCCCATTCATCTGAGTGGCTTCATTTATATCCGGACCGGATATATCAAGGGAATTTTCTGCAACCAACCTGCCGGCATTCGAAACGGTTATCTCAAAAAGGCCCTGCTGTACTTCAGTAAAAACCTGCTCTTTATTATCCGAAGAAAAAACTTTATTAAATATAATCATCGCTATTGTTATGGCAACAATAACTATCCCTGTTGATATTAATGTCTTCTTCATGCTTAAAATAATTTATATGTCATTGTAAATGAAGATATTTTTCACTCTCCTCATACTATTTCTCCAAATTGCCTTCCCAATATTTTTTATATTTTTTTTCTTTTAGATTTTTGAGTAAAAAGTTGATCTTCATTTCAAATTATTTCTAAATGTTAACTGGTTTTATTTTCTACTTAATAGACTATTTTAAAAAGAATTTATTCCCGCATTCATAAAAATATTCCTTGAAAAAAGTCAAGTGGATGAGATCAGGAATATATTTTCTGCTTTCACCCGGAGTTTTTTTCAGCAGGAATGTAAGGAATAGTAAAAGTGAATGTAGTTCCTTCACCGGGTTTCGAATTCAACCATATCTTTCCTCCAAGGAGTTCGGTATAGGCCTTACATATTGAAAGGCCCAGGCCTGTTCCCTGATATTGCCGGGAGTCCTTATTTTCGACCTGGTAAAAACGCTCAAAAACTTTGTTATGGAATTCTTCGGGAATACCTATTCCCGTATCTTTTACTGAGAATTCCAAAAATTCCTTTTTCATTTTATATCCCACATCAACCCTGCCATTCATTGTGAATTTCATAGCATTATTTATCAGGTTTGACAGTATCTGCACCAATTTGGTTCCATCAGTCATTATTTCAGCCTCATTGTTTTCAAGGCCTGTCCTGAGTTTTAACTTCACTTTCTGGGATCTTTCCTTGTATCCGAACTGTTCACACAGGTTTTTTAGTACTTTATTGATATTAACCGGCCGGATATTGATTTTCATCTGACCGCTTTCAATACTGGCAAGATCGACAATATCGTTTATTATTGACAGTAGTTGGTTTCCGCTCTGCTTAATAATTTCAGTGAACTGGGTCCTGTCATTTTGAGTAAGATCAGGATCGTCGAGCAGGCTGGAGAAACCCATTATGGCGTTCATCGGGGTTCTTATTTCGTGTGACACATTATGAAGGAAAGCTGTCTTCAGCCGGTCACTTTCTTCAGCTTTCTCTTTAGCCTCAATTATTTCTGCTTCTGCGTTTTTTATATAGGTAATATCCTCAACCATAACCAGAAAAAACTGTATTTCGCCATTATTGTTACGCACTATGCTCACTGTTGTGAGACCCCATATAACCGATCCGTCTTTTTTAAGGTAGCGTTTTTCTGTATGATATATAGGTATTTTCCTGGCTATCAGGTCCAGTATTCCAATCTCATCGGCAGCTAAATCTTCCGGGTGAGTAAAGTTTTTGTAAGTCATCCCTGTCAATTCTTCTTCCGGATACCCCAATAATTTACTGTAAGCCTGGTTTACACTTATAATACCCATATCCTTATCTGTCATTGCAATGGAAAGGGGGCTCTCCTCAAATATTTTACGGAACTTCTCCTCACTCTCTTTCAGTACCAGCTCCGCCTGTTTCCTTTCTGTAATATCCCGACATATAGCCTGGTAAAATTTTACTCCTCCGATATCCACCCTTCTGGCACTGATCTCAATAGGAAAAACTGAACCGTCTTTTTTTCTGTGACTGGCATCAAAAACAGCAAATCCTTTATCGTCAAGCGACGATAATTTATTTCGGAATATTTTAGATGAAGAACTATGGGTCAGATTACTTAAAGGGAACCCTATAACTTCGTCTCTGCTATACTGATAAGTTTCAAGGGCCTTATCATTTATCTCCACTACATTGAAATCTTTATCTGTAAGAAATATTATATCATTGGCAAATTTAAGTATATAGTCAAAATGCCGGACCAGGGCCATTCTCTCGAG
>DAINPM010000004.1:29914-32424 GCA_036743455.1 Bacteroidales bacterium
CCAGTTCCTCTTCCGTTATGGATTTCCTCAATAAAAGGTCTGGCTTCTGCATGTGCCTGAGTTCATTCAGATAGACGATCTCATCTCCTTCGCGGTGAAACAGTAAGGCTTCTGATGTATTGGTTGCTGAAGGCCATGATTGAAGTATGGGATATAATACTCTTCCCGGATCGACCCTTAACACCAAAGCTCCAAAAACAGTTGAATCATTATCCTCCCTTTTCCTCATCGGGACGAGCAGATCAAGATGAACAAAGCTCACCTTACTTGTATGATGCAAATCCGTCATGACAATATCGCCTTTGTCAATAACCCCGGGAAGTACTGTTTGCAAATGATCACCTATAACTGTATCCTGATCGGGATGATAAAGAATAACATTACAATCTCTGTCAACAAAAATTGCATTCCGGTAGTCATAACTAACTGTCAGTACTTTCAAAACCTGAATCAGGTCTTCTTTAAGTAAATGATTACCGGATAAATAAGCATCAAAATTCTTCATCAGACTATTGTTCTGGCTAAAATTGAAAGCATCTGCTATTCTCTCACTTCTCCACTGTATTATCTGTTTTGCCTTAAGATCGGCAATAGCAGATAGTTCTTTTGTACTGTTTAGTAACAGAGTCTTTTTATGGTTCTGGTAAAATACCATGCCAACAATTATTGCAACTGACGACAGCAAAAGAAAAAGAATGATCAGATGCCAGGGAATAGCATGTTTGTACCTCTGCAAAAATATTATCGCATCCTTTAAGAGAGTACCTGTTCTTATATTTCTGACTTTCTTCAATTAGCACAAAATTAATACTTTCCTGAATATTATTTATCTGTTAAAGCTGCAAAAGGAAAATTATTTCTTTTTTACTACCAATGAAGCCAGTATAGACATCAAAAGGATTGAACCTATGATCGTTAATGATAATAATATGGGTATTTCAAAATGGAAAAATGAAACTATCATCTTAACCCCCACATAGGCTAAAATAATAGCCAGCCCTATTTTTAGAAACCTGAAATAACCCATTATACCAGATACGGCAAAATACAGGGATCGGAGACCGAGAATGGCAAAGATATTTGAAGTATAAACAATAAACCTGTCCTGGCTTATAGCGAGGACGGCCGGGATACTGTCAACAGCGAACAACAAGTCTGATGATTCAATTATAAGTAATACCAGAAAAAAAGGTGTGGCATATAATTTATGATTTATCCTGACAAAGAATTTTCCATGATGAGCTTCGTCAGTCACCGGAAGAAAGCGTCTGGCAAATTTCACAATGGGGTTTTTTGAAGGATCTATATGTATATCACTCTCGAACAGCATCTTAACCCCCGTTACTAAAAGAAAACCACCAAAGACAATCACAATCCAGTGAAACCTATTGATAAGCGCCACCCCTGCAAAAATGAATATTCCTCTCATTACCAGGGCACCCAGAACACCCCAAAAAAGTATTTTATGCTGATATTTATCCGGAACAGCAAAATAGGTAAAGATTAAGATAAAGACAAATATATTGTCAACACTGAGTGATTTCTCAACAAGATAGCTTGTAAAATATTCCAGTGCTTTCGTTTTCCCGAATTCATATAAAACAAAAAGGTTGAAGAGCAAAGCTGTGATAATCCAAACAGCGAACCATATCAAAGCTTCTTTTACAGGAACTTTGTGAGCTTCCCTGCTGAATATTCCCAGATCAAGCCCCAGCATAATGAAGATGAGAATATGAAACCCGATCCAGAAATAGATACTAACTTCCATGATTTTAAATAAGTCTGCAAACTTAAAAAAAATATTTCTGCCTGAAGCAGGAAATTTTCAGGTTGCGGCAATTATTATAAGAAAAACCTAAAGGAATTTGTTTCTGAAACTTTTCTACCTTTATGCTTCAAAAAAAATCCTTTAAGATGAAATCCATATTCCACTATCTTCTTATACTGTTTTTATCAGCTTTTTTCTCTTTTCCTGCCAGAACTCAGGATGTCATTGCGTGGAAAGATGTTATTACAGCAACTGACCTGAAGAGTTACGTCACATTTCTTGCCTCTCCTCTTTTGCAGGGGAGGATGAACAGTGAGCCGGGACTTGACATTGCCCAGCAATACATTATTTCGCAGTTGGAAATAATGGGTATTCCTCCGGTCAGTGGGAAAAACTATCTTCAGCCATATTCAATAACCCGGTATTCTGTCGATCTTGAAGAAAGCACTATTGAGGTGTTCGGCAAAAATAAAGACACAGTCATCTTCAGAAAACCAATTTTTCAGATTGTCCCTACAGGTCCTTCTGATTTTACCGTTGAGGGAGAGATTGTCTTTGCCGGCTATGGTCTTAAGCAGGACAGGTATGGATACGACGATTTTGGAAATATTGTTACAGAAGATAAGATAGTTCTTGTGATGATGGGTTGTCCTCCGGCAGCAGACGGAGATGGTTATATGGTAGAAGGTGTTGACTGGTCTTCTTTCCAGAGTCTGCAGGTTAAGCTCACTCCTCTGCTTTT
>DAINPM010000004.1:32524-51465 GCA_036743455.1 Bacteroidales bacterium
ACCGAGGTTGTCAAAACTGAAGATATGCATTTGAATAATGTTGCAGCTTATATTGAAGGAAGCGATCCTGTCCTTAAAAATGAATTTATTGTTTATTCTGCTCATATTGATCATATAGGTGTCTCCAGCCGGGGAGTAAATACAGGAGCAGATGACAACGCTTCAGGATGTGCCGGCCTTCTGTCCATAGCCGAAGCATTTCAGAATCTCAAGAAAAAACCTCTGAGGTCAGCACTCTTCCTCTGGGTCTCCGGTGAAGAGATAGGCCTCTTAGGCTCAAGATATTATGTCAACAACCCCCTTGTCCCTCTTGAGAATACTCTTGTCAACCTGAATGCCGACATGATAGGGAGAGTTAAGGGACCAGCTGATACCACTGCTGATAATCCCATGACAGGTCTGAAAGAAGTGTTTGTCATTTCAGATAATCAAAGTAAGGAACTCACAACAATTGCAGAAGCTGTGGATCAACAGTCAGTCCTGGATTTTAACTTCAGCCTGAGCGGGAGAAACCATCCACTGCAACTCTTCAGTCGTAGTGACCATTATAATTTTGTTGTTAAAGACATACCCGTTCTTTTCTTTTTTACCGGACTGCATACCGACTATCACAGTCCGGAGGATGTAGTGGAAAAAATTAATTTTGAAAAGATGGAACTCATTGCAGAAACAATGTTTCAGATCGGTTATGAAGTGGCCAATAAGAAGAAGCGTATTGTTGTAGATAATCCCTTTAGCAGCTGGTAAAAGGGACCCTTAAAAAACACAGACAGAGCCTATTTTTGTTTTACCGGTATAAAACTTTTGATTGAAGTGCTATACCTCTCATCTATGTCAGGAATACCATTACCGTTTGTATCCTTCATCGCCGACATATATTCCATAAGAGCGAGCCACTCTTTACCTTCCTGAACACCTTCTTTTTCCCCGTCAATATCTATTATTGCCTTTGACATATCACTTATGGGATGGCCTTCAATATCCTTTGGAACAACATTGATCAGTCCGAAACTCATTTTTTTTATTATCCCTATAAACTCCAGCATATAGGAATTTGCTGTTATAGAATAAAGAGTATTATCTTTCCGGGAAAAACTTACCCGGGTTTTTCCTCCTTCAGAATTGATGATCTCAATTTTTTTTATTTTTCTCAGCATTCCTTTTTCCGGATCATACTCAACACGTACACCAGAGTAGAAGCAGTAATTGGCAGGTGTATTCCTGTAGGCTACCTGCAATATCTCCAGGATCCTTTTCAATTCCTTACCGGTAACATACAGTCTTGCGAGGGGATAACCCGGGATATTGTCATTCCCTGATCCCATGGACATTATCCTGAAGATATCCGGAGCTGATTGCATACCCGGAACTATCCTGTCGCGTATCACACCTGTTGCTACCATACTGATATCTGTTCCCTCAGCAGAATGATTATTGATATATGAATGAATAGCGTCAGCTACCAGGGGACCGAGATTACTGTTTTCAAAATCTCCCTGTTCATTACATTCCAGAACAAAATCAGATTCCACTACTTTCCTTTCATAATCCATGCCGTTTGGCTTGAGTATTAATTCATTAATAAGCTCTTTCTGTTTTTCTATCAACTCATTGACCAGTGTGTCACCGGGTATCTTGTCATCAACAGGGATGAGTGAATAATTATCAAAAGAGATCTTGCCGTTGTCGGAAGTAAGGTTAAGTTTCCCAACAAAACGGCCGTATTCTCCGGTCTGGATTATTGCAGTATTATTAATTATTACAGGTTTTTCAAGTTTCGTATGTGTATGTCCGCTTACAATGATATCAATACCTTTTACCTTTTTTGCCAGTTTAACATCTTCACCTCCAATAATACCATTTTTACCGGGAGTGACACCTGAATGAGAAAGGCATATTATTAAATCACATTCATCTTTTTTAAGTTCTTTTACCATTTTGCGGGCTACTCTGATCTGATTTTCAAAAGTAACAGGAACGGCAAAAGCTGCATTATCATCTGCAACCTTCCCCATTAAAGAAAAAAATCCGATGCGGAAACCTTCTCTCTCAATTATTTGCTTACGCCGGATATCTTCCTCAATAAACAGCTTTTCCAGTTCATCATCATCAGTATCATTTTTGTCGAAGACAGCATTGCTCAAAAGAATGTCCGGAATTTCTCCTCCTTTCTTCGAATTTTCTATTATCTCTGCCAGTTTTGCCGGTCCGTAATCAAATTCATGATTACCGATACAGCTTACATCAAAGCCCATCGTTTTCATCAGTCTGAGCTGAAAACCTGTGTTTGCTTCAAGTCCCTGAAAAAGTGTTCCCATAAGGAAATCACCGGCATCTACAACCAGCGGAAGGATATTTTCTTTTGCTGCGACTTCTTTTTCTTCTTTTATGATGGTAGCAATACGGGCAAAACCGCCGACTGTAGCGTCATCACCAGTTATTAGCGGAGTGTATTGGGATTCAGGAGCATACCCGGTAAGTCTGGAATGAAGATCATTTGTATGAAGCAGCACAATTTTTTTCTGTGCTTCAGCAGGTTGCAAAACAAGAAACAGAACAGCAACGGCAATAATGGTTTTTCTTTTCATCGTCTGATAATTCTGGTTATAACCGACAATTTATCTTTCAATACACAAAAGAGAGTGAATATCAGTAGGTTTTTTATCCGGTCATGTATTGGATAAAAGAACACAGACTTGATAAAATAAATGTACTTCAATTAAGTAATATCTGCAACAACAAATGTACTTCCCCCAATAAAAATAACATCTTTTTCATCTGCATTCAGAACAGCACTATCAAGGGCTTCGGCAACGTTGTCAAAAGAGTTACCCAACAGACCGTAATCTGCAGCTATTGACTTAAGTATTTTCTCATCAAGGGCACGGGGTACTGATGCACGGGTAAAATAGTAGCTGGCTTTTTTGGGGAAAAGAGGAAGTATCATTGACAAATCCTTATCTGCAACAAATCCGATCACAATATGAATTCTTTCTGCAGGCAGCCTTACTAACTGTTTCATTGTGTACTGAAATCCTTCCATATTATGTCCGGTATCACATATCATGAGGGGTTTGGTCCCCAGTATCTGCCACCGCCCTTTTAATCCCGTATTTTTAACAACCCGGCTTATACCTCTCAGAATTATATCCGTATCCAAGTTAAAAACACCTTTCAAATGATCACAGATCATAAACAATGTCCCTATATTTGAACACTGATAATCCCCTCCAAGAGGTGTCACACCTTTAAAAACAGTCCCTTCTTTCATATTTTTAATCCTGAATTCCCGGAGTTTGCCGTTCATCTCCTTATTGATGAAGGTACATTCATAATGCTTGTTGGCAAAAAAGACCGGAGAACCTTTTTCCCCGGCTTTTTGTCTGAAAATGTGATCCGTTTCTTTCTGCGATTCCCCAATAACCACGGGAATATTTTTTTTTATTATACCGGCTTTCTCTGAGGCAACCTTTTCCAGGGTATCTCCCAGCAGGTCCATATGATCGTGTCCAACATTTGTTATCACTGAAAGGACAGGTATTATTATGTTTGTCGAATCGAGCCGTCCTCCCAGTCCGGTCTCAATAACCGCAATATCTACATTAGTCTGGTCAAAGTAGTCAAAAGCCATTGCCACGGTAAGTTCAAAAAAAGAAGGGCTTGTTTTATGGATTATATCCCTGTGTTTTTCTACAAACCCAATTACCTCATTCCCGGGGATCATTTCTCCGTTAACCCTTATTCTCTCTCTGAAATCCCTGAGATGGGGAGAAGTATATAATCCTGTACGTAAACCTGTTTCCTGTAATACTGAAGCCAACATGTGTGCAACAGAACCTTTGCCGTTAGTACCGGCAATATGAATGGTTTTATAATTATTGTGAGGATGACCAAAATATGCATCAAGAGCAAGAGTATTATCAAGATTATTCTTGTAAGCAGCTTTTCCAATCCTGTGATATGCCGGTAAAAGAGAATAGAGATATTCAAGTGTCTGATTGTAGTTCATAAGATATCGGGGATCATGTGTTCCATTACTGTTGTTATTTTGATTATCTGACTATCCTGCAGAACAATGTTAAAAAGTAATATTTGTTCACCACTTGTTTCTTTTTATTTTTTCAGGTTCGAATCTGTCAGGGGTCATAGCAGGCATATTGTCTGGTATGCCAATTGAAACGACAGATAATGTATGGATATGCTCAGGAAGTCCGAGCAGTGAATCAACCGCTTTCACTCTTGCTTCTCTCGGTTCAATGCCCAGCCACACAGCACCCAATCCCATGGAATGGGCAGCAAGAAGAATATTTTGTGTGGCAGCTGAACAATCCAGTTTATAATAACCTGGTCCGTTCTCCAGTTTTTCATCACCACAGACAGCAATAGCATGGCTGGCTTTTGAGAGCATAGTAGCTGAAGGATGTATCTCCATGATCTTTCGGATAACATCCCTGTCGTCAATTATTACAAAATGCCAGGGACGTTTGTTACGTGCAGAGGGAGCATACATCCCTGCCCTGATAATTTTTGTGATAATTTCTTCATCTATCTTTTCTCCGGTGTAATATCTTTCGCTTCTCCGTGAAATAAGCCCTTCATAAAGCTCCATAACAACAATAATTTTTGTGCAAAATAACAATCTTTAGGATGTGTTGTCAACAAATCCTCATTTTTTTGGTTATTTTTACGACAGGGCAACAGATGCCTCTTTTATTATAATAACCTGTATTACAAATATTTAAAAATGACCAAAAAGCATAACAAAAAAATTTTTATACTTGATACGAATGTTCTTCTTCACGATTACAAATGCATATACAATTTTGAAGAGAATGATGTTATAATTCCGATAGTTGTTCTTGAGGAACTCGACAAGTTTAAAAAGGGCAATGATGAAATAAATTTTCATGCAAGGGAATTCACCAGGGAACTGGACAAGTTATCCGGCGACATGCTTCTCACTGCCAATATCCCTCTTGGTGATAATCTGGGCAATTTGCATATAGAAACGGGTAAGGATTTTTCGGATAAAGTCAGTCAGTCATTTCCTGAAAGAACATCAGACCACAGGATTCTGGCTATTGCTGATTATGTGTGTTCTTCAAACAAAGACAAGGTTGTTGTACTGATTACAAAGGATATTAACCTGCGCATGAAAGCTAAATCACTGGGTATTCCTGCACAGGATTACGAGAATGACAAGGTTGCCAATATAGATGATCTGTACAAAGGAATAACTGTCATGGAGGATGTTGATCAGGATCTCATTAACAGGTTATATGAGGCTCCTGAGGGCATCAGTTCAGAAGAATTCAATATCAGCGGTGACCTAAGGGGACACCAGTTTTTTATTATAAAGAACAACGGCTCCAGTGCTCTTGCTCATTATAACCCTGCCAATAAATTCCTTACCAGAGTTATCAAACAAACTACTTTCGGCATTGATCCACGGAATGCCGAACAGACCTTTGCACTTGAGGCATTGTCTGATCCCTCTGTCGAACTTGTCAGTCTGACAGGGAAAGCAGGAACGGGCAAAACACTTCTTGCCCTGGCATCTGCCCTGGCTCAACAAAAAAGATACAAACAGATTTTCCTGGCCCGGCCTATTGTCCCTCTAGCAAATCGTGACCTGGGATTTCTGCCGGGTGATGTAAAAGAAAAGATGGATCCTTATATGCAGCCTCTCTATGACAACCTTACTGTAATAAAACACAGATTCAGTCATCAGAGTCCGGAATTCATGAAGATTAATGAAATGATGAAGGAAGAAAAACTGGTGATCACTCCCCTTGCTTATATAAGAGGGCGCAGTCTGTCCAATATATTCTTTATAGTTGATGAAGCACAAAATCTGACACCCCACGAAATAAAGACCATTATTACCCGTGCGGGAGAAGACACAAAAATGGTATTTACCGGTGATATCGAACAGATAGATTCCCCTTACCTTGATACAGGATCAAACGGTCTGAGCTACCTTTCTGACAAGATGAAAGATCAGGATGTCTTTGCTCATGTCAATCTTGTCAAGGGAGAACGCAGTTATCTTGCTGAGTTGGCCAGCAAACTTCTTTAATACTTTTTTAATAAAATAATGAGTTTTTATCTTTAAAACCTGAGAACCATGAAAATCAAAACTATTTATCTTGGCATAATGGTGGCTCTAATTCTTGCTGCCTGCCAGTCTAATTCACAAAAGAGCGGGAAAGATGAACAGAGTGAAGGACAGAATACAGAAATGATACAGCTCTTCAACGGGAATGATCTGAGTAACTGGTCCTTTTTCCTCAGGGATCCTTCTGTTGACCCTGCCGGAGTTTTCTATGTTGAAGACGGTGTGATACATATTACCGGAAACCCTTTTGGTTATATGCGTACAAATGATTCATACTCCGATTACAAACTCCATCTGGAGTGGAGATATCCTGTTGAAGCTACCAACAGCGGCGTTTTTATTCATGTACAGCAGCCGGATACTATATGGCCACAGTGCTATGAATCGCAGCTTAAAGCAGGAAGTGCAGGAGATCTTATCTGTATGAACGGATCCGATATGAATGAACGTACTGATAAATCAACTATTGTTGTTCCCAAGCAGGCTGATTCATCAGAAAAAGCTACAGGTGAATGGAATACAATGGAAATTGAATGCAGGGATAATACTATCAATGTCACGGTTAATGGTGTATTCCAGAATAAAGCAACCGGCACTTCCCTCAGTGAAGGTCACATCTGTCTGCAAAGTGAAGGAAAAGACATTGAATTCAAAAATATTTATCTTACCATGCTTGACAATCAGACTGGCATGACAAATGAATGAATACACTTAGAAAGAAAAAAATTGCATTTCACACTCTGGGCTGCAAGCTGAATTTTGCTGAAACCTCAACAATATCCAGGACATTCCCTGAGGATAAATATGAAAAAGTGACTGCAGGTCAGAAAGCTGATATTTATGTAATTAATACATGTACAGTAACTGAAGTTGCGGATAAAAAATGCCGGCAGGCAATAAGGAAATTCAGAAACCTGTCGCCGGAAGCTATGATAGTGGCTATAGGCTGCTACTCACAACTACGACCGCATGAAATAGCTGCTATACCCGGGGTGGATATGGTTCTGGGAACAAATGAAAGGTTCGGTCTGGTAGAAATGATGGAAAATTACGGTAAGAGATCACCATGTGAAATACATTGCAGTCATCTGTCAGAATCAGATCCTTTCATCCCGGCTTTTTCGGCAGGAGACAGAACAAGGTCTTTCCTTAAAGTACAGGACGGCTGCGATTACGGTTGTGCCTATTGTACCATACCTCTTGCAAGAGGTTCCAGCAGAAGCCCCGGCATTGACACTGTTCTGGAAGAAGCATCTGTCATCGCAGAAAAAGGTATTAAAGAGATAATACTGACAGGTGTTAATATTGGTGACTTTGGTCGTAAAAACGGACAGTCACTATATAATCTGCTTTGTGAACTGGTTAAAATAAAGGGAATAGAAAGATACAGGATTTCATCCATTGAACCCAATCTGCTTACTGATGAACTTATTGAGATGACTGCTGATAATCCAAAGATACTTCCCCATTTCCATATTCCTCTTCAGGGCGGATCAGACAAGATACTTGCGCTGATGGGCAGAAGGTATAAAAGAGATGTTTTTAGCAAAAAAATACAAAAAATAAGATCCTTAATACCACTGGCCGGAATTGGAAGCGATATCCTGACAGGCTTTCCGGGAGAAAACGATGAAGATTTTGAAGATGCTTATAATTTTCTTTCAGACCAGCCACTCTCCTACATGCATGTATTCCCATACTCGGAAAGGCCGGGTACCCGGGCAGTTAATATGGAGGGTAAAGTAAATCATCATGTCAAAGAACTCAGAAGTAAAAGACTTCATGCTCTTTCAGAAAAGAAACACGATATTTTCCTGAAAAACAATATTGGACATAATGAAAATGTTCTTTTTGAAAGTGTAAAAAACAAGGGTATGATAACAGGGTTTACAGGTAACTATATTAGAGTGGAATATCCCTGGGATCAAAGTTTTGCAGGAAAAATTAAAAAGATACGGATGAAAAATATTGAAGTGTCGGGAAGAATGAGTGTAGAAATAATCAGCTAAAAAATATGATTGACTACAGTAATATATGTTCTGAAATAGTGACAGCTGTTAACGAAACAGGTAATTTCATTCGCCGGGAATGCGAAGTTTTTGATATTAAAAGGACAGAGACAAAAGGCTTACATGATCTTGTAAGTTATGTTGACAAAGGATCTGAAGAGATTCTTGTTGAAAGATTAAGTGATATCTTGCCGGAAGCTGGTTTTATTACTGAAGAAGGAACTTCTGCAAAGAAAGGCAGCAAGTATCACTGGGTTGTTGACCCTCTTGATGGCACCACTAATTTCGTACACGGTGTCCCTTTGTTTGCCATAAGTGTCGGCCTTATGGAAGATGATGATCCCGTAGCCGGAGTCGTTTATGAAGTAAGTAGCAGAGATACTTTCACAGCCTGGAAAAACGGAGGATCATGGTTGAATAATAAATCCATACATGTATCTGACGTTTCTTTATTATCTGACAGCCTAATAGCAACAGGTTTTCCCTACAGTGATTTCAGCAGGCTCGAGGATTATATGAAATGTTTTACCTGGTTCTGTAAGACGACACATGGTGTCAGAAGATTCGGATCAGCTTCCGTTGATCTTGCCTGGGTGGCATGCGGGCGATTTGAAGCTTTTTTTGAATACGGACTTAATCCCTGGGATGTGGCTGCCGGAGCACTCCTGGTAAAGGAAGCAGGAGGTCATTTCTGTAATTTCTCAGGTGACAGGAAAGACTTTTCCGGAAAAGAAATAATAGCTGCCAATAGCATTGTTTTTAAAGAATTTTTTGACATAATAAATAAATTTATGGCCAGATAATTATCCCTTATGACAGGTATCATCGGATATTATATCTTTTTTGGTCTTAACTGGCTGATAACACTCCTTCCCCTGAAGGTACTGTATCTCTTTTCCGATTTCTTTTTCATTTTTGTTTTCTATTTTCCAGGCTACAGGAGAAAAGTAGTAGCCGAAAACCTTAAAAACTCTTTCCCGGAAAAGACAAAAGAAGAGCTGGCAATTATTGAAAAAAAATTCTATCACCATTTTTGCGATCTGATAGTCGAAATCGCAAAACTTACACATATCAGCCGGAGTCAACTGAAGAAAAGGATGAAATTAAATAATCCTCAGTTAATTAATAAATTATATGATGAAGGCAGGGATATAATAGCAATATTTGCTCACTATGGCAACTGGGAATGGACTAATATTCTTTCTTTACACGTCAGCCCCAGAGTTGTTCCTGTCTATAAACCCTTGAACAACAAATTTTTCGACAGGTTTATGCTGAATATGAGGAGTAAGAATGATTGCAGACCGGTGCCAATGTCAAATGTTATAAGAGAGATAATCCTAAACCGTAATGACAACAAAAGAGGAATTTACGGGATAATGTCAGATCAGACACCACCGTTGCCTGATATAAAATTCCGGACAAAATTTCTTAATCAGGATACCCCTGTTTACACCGGAGCTGAAAAAATTGCTGTGAAATATGATATGGCTGTTGTGTTTTTAAAAATACAGAAGGTCAAAAGAGGATATTATGAGATAACTTTTGAATTATTATTTGAACACACCAATGGTGTTCCGGAGCATCTGATAACACAGACTCATGTTAAAAGACTTGAGGAAATCATTGTTGAAAAACCGGAATACTGGTTATGGACACACCGCAGATGGAAACATAAAAGACTCAACAATCCGGATGACTAAGACAGCTGTCGTAATATTAAACTGGAACGGAATTAATTTCCTGAAGAAGTTTCTTCCGAAGGTTATTGAATATTCTCTGAATTCATCAACAGAGATATGGGTGGCAGATAACGGGTCATCGGATAGTTCGGTAGAATGGATTGAATTATCTCACAAAGAAGTCAGACTCATAAGATTTGAGAAGAATCACGGTTTCTCGGAGGGTTATAATCTGGCGCTTGAACAAATTGAGGCTGATTATTATATATTGTTGAACTCCGACATTGAGGTCACCGAGAGATGGCTGGAACCTATGGTTGAATTACTCGATAGTAATCCTGATATAGCCTCATGCCAACCCAAAATACTATCTCACAACAATAAAGATCATTTTGAATATGCAGGAGCGGCCGGAGGGTTCATTGATAAATATGGTTATCCTCTGTGCCGTGGACGGGTACTTAACGTAATTGAAAGAGATACTGGTCAGTATGACAGTCCTGCTGAAATATTCTGGTCAACGGGGGCCTGTATGGCTGTCCGTTCACAGGCATGGAAAAAAGTTGGTGGTTTTGATCCTGATTTTTTCGCCCACATGGAAGAGATAGATCTGTGCTGGCGCTTTCACAGGACAGGATACAAAGTGTTTTATGTCCCACACTCGCGTGTATACCATGTAGGAGGTGGAGCCCTTCCCTATAATTCTCCCTTTAAGACATATCTTAATTTCAGGAACAGCCTTTTTCTTCTTTACAAAAACCTGCCCGACAAAAGCTTCAGGAAAACGCTTTTTATAAGAAAGATTCTTGATGGGGTAGCAGCAGTTTTTTTTATGTTAAAAGGGCAATTAAAAAGCGCCTGGGCAGTTTTCAAAGCCCATTGTGATTATTATAAAACTATTTCTGTAATGAAAGAAAACCGTAAAAAAGTGAAAATGCTGGGTAACAATGAAGCTTCTGATCTTATTTTGAACAAGTGCATCGTTTTTGAGTTCTATATAAAAGGAAAGAAAACTTTCAGAGAATTATAAACAGGAAACTGACAATAAATGAAAAACAGTCAGCTTATTATGTTTTTTACCATAGCTTTTACAATTTATGCCATCGGAAATCTTTATGTTTTCATGAAAGGCTATAATGTACTGTCGCATGCCAGAATGAACCGCACATTTTACACAGTGGTGTTTATTTCTCTTGCCACTACATTTATTGCAGGAAGGATTCTCGAATCAATACACTCATCAGTATTTGCAGATATTCTCAATATTATCGGAGGATTCTGGTTAGGCTTCCTCCTGTACAGTTTTCTCTTTCTGTTTATCTCTGACATAGCAGGCCTCCTCTTACGTATTTCAGGTGGCAGTCACCTGATCAGTGACTACAAAAAATGGTCGTTCATTATCACTGTTGTACTATCAGTTATACTGATTACTGGCGGTTTTATTAATGCTATCACACCCCGGATAAAGAAATACGACATTGAGATAGACAAGAAGGCCGGTAAAACTGATAATTTAAGAATAGCAGCAGTATCGGATATTCACCTGGGAAGTATTATCAGGAAAAGAAGCATGAGGGTACTGTCGGACATGCTAAATGAAGTCAGGCCCGATGTGATATTTCTGCTCGGGGATATTGTTGACGGGGATCTGGGTCCTGTACTACGGGGTGATCTGCTTGCTTATTTCAATGAGCCTGAAACAAAATACGGGTTATATGGGATAACAGGCAATCATGAATTCATAGGAGGAGCTGAACGAACAATATCCTATATTGAAAGCAAAGGCATCAGAATTCTGAAAGATGAGTTGGTATTTTTGCCGGATAGCATTCAGGTTGCAGGCAGACTTGACAGAGATTCAAGGAGACATACAGGCAAGGACCGGCTTCCTCTGGAAACGATTCTCAAAGATGCTGACAGCTCAAAACCCATAATAGTACTTGATCACCAGCCTGTTGCACTGGAAGAAAGCAAAGATTCAGGCGTTGATCTTCATTTATCGGGTCATACACATAATGGTCAGATGTGGCCACTAAATCTATTAACCCGCAGACTGTTTGAGCTTAGTTACGGTCATTTACAGAAAGGCAAAACCCATGTTATAGTCTCTTCGGGTTTTGGTTTATGGGGACCAAGGATAAGAGTGGGAAGCAGATCAGAGGTTGTCCTTGTTGATGTCCGGTTCACTGGCAAAGAAAGCCGTTGATAATAATTTTTTCACAAGAGATCATATATCGCTTCGAGAGCCATAGCTCTTGATCCTTTTACCAGGATATGATAACCCTTAAGAGGGAATTTTGTAATATATTCTTTCAGAGCCTTACTATCTGCAAATACTGTGAAACCGGTATTTACTCCTGCTTTACCAAACTGAGGACCAACCAGAAATACTTTTTCGGGGCTTATTTCCCTGAGAAGTTCAATGACTCGTTGATGTTCTTCTTCGCTTTTTTCACCCAGTTCATGCATATCACCAAGTATACATATTTTTCTTGGGGCTGACAGATCGGCAAAAGATCTCAGAACGAGCCTCATGCTGGTGGGATTGGCATTATAGGAATCACAAATAACAGTATTACGGCTGCTTATCCTGACCTGTGATCTGTTATTTTCAGGTTTATAATTAATTATGGCATCAGCGATATCTCTTATCCCTACTTCGAAAAACAGTCCTGTTGCAACAGCAATCCTTACATTTTCAATGTTATGATTGCCGAAAATATTTGTAGCAAGGATATGGGATGTATTCCGGTATACTATATTCACTCTGAGATAAAGATCTGTGGTCTCCGGAGTCACTGTCAGAGGTAACCCTGCAGGGAATGATAGAGGAACCGCTTTGTTTACCATTTTGTATATCTTCTCTTTAAGAACAGGGTCATTATCGTTATACAGGGCTGTACCATTTGTTTTTTTCAGGTATTCATAAAGTTCTGTTTTTGTTTTTACAATGTTTTCTGTTGATCCGAAACCTTCTATATGGGCGCATCCGGTATTAGTTATAATTCCGTAATCGGGTTCTGCTATATGACATAGAGTCAGTATTTCTCCCTGATGGCTGGCACCCATTTCCACAAGTATTATTTCGGTATCAGGTTCAGCTGACAATAGCGTAAGTGGCACACCTATCTGGTTGTTAAGGTTCCCTCTGGTAGCATGGATTTTATACTTTTTCCCCAGTACAACGGAAGTAAGGTCTTTGGTTGTAGTTTTTCCATTGGTTCCTGTGATTGCCAGAACAGAGGCATTAATTTCTCTTCTGTGAAAGAGAGCCAGTTTTTGGAGTACTGTCAGACAATCATCAACCAGGATTGTATTTCTTGTCTCATAAGCCGGATCATCAATCACAGCCCATGAAGCTCCTTGTTTAAGAGCATCAGCAGCAAATTCATTGCCATTGTAGTTGACGCCCCATAGGGCAAAGAAGATCTGACCGGGTTTAACGGTCCGGGAGTCGGTGGACAGTCCTGATGATTCCCTGAATATCTGGTATAATTTTTCTATCTGCATGGCTTTACAAAAAAATGCCTCATTATGTATTTCATAATGAGGCTTATATTTTTCAGAATCTCACACTGTTTAAAAACCTGACGGGCTTCCTACTCTTATCATTGCGCAGCGGAATCCAATGTCATCGCGTGAACTTTCCTGGTCAAGGAACCTTCTTGTTGAGGGATTCAGCCAGTATGCACGGTCTCTCCATGAGCCTCCTTTGTACACTCTTGCATTATCATTAATAAGAGTTACAAAATCAGCCTGTGATGTAGAGGAAGCATCCTGGGCATACATTCTCTGGGAATTGTTTATCCCGTCATCAACATTCCAGTCATTGGTAATGGATGACTGCAGATCACCATCCCGGTAATTTCTGTAATCACCTCTCTGGTAATTGTACCTGTCAGCTACATCGGCATCACTTACAGTATCCACATAAAGTCTTCCCAGATTATTTTTTGTTACTATATTGCCTGCGGCATCTCTTCTCAGATCAGTAAAAACATTACCTCTGAAGGGATTAAAATCATCAACATCTTCCGAAGAAAGTGGGCGGTAAACATCCTGTACCCATTCATTAACATTACCGGCCATGCAGTACAAACCATAGTCATTGGGCCAGTATGATTTAACGTCACTGGTTATGCTGGCATTGTCGTTAAGACTTCCGGCTACTCCCATTAAATCACCTCTTCCTCTGACAAAATTAGCCATCATCTCACCACGGTATCTTCTTTCTGCATTTCTCACATTATGTCCATCCCAGGGATAAATTCTTCTTTCATAAATTCTTTCTTCATAGGTATTTCCACGAAGAGCATAAGCTGCAAATTCCCATTCTGCTTCAGTTGGAAGTCTGTAATTGGGAAGCAGTATACCGTCTTCAAAATTTGTTCTTCTCTCAGGTTGATCGGGATTGAGACTCTCCCTGAGATTATTCACAACACCTTCGTATTGCCCTGCCAGATAAGCTTCAGTATTGAAGTTATTCTGGTTTTTCTGATCAGGATCATAATGCAGTTCTCCTTCATCGATAAGTATCTGTTCATTGACCCTGTCACTACGCCATAAACAATAATCATTAGCCTGAATCCAGCTAACACCTACTACGGGATAATTATTATAAGATGGATGACGGAAATAATACTGTACATAAGGGTCATTGAAACCCATCGGGCTTCTCCATACCAGTGTGTCAGGCAAGGCTCTTCTGTGCACTTCCGGATAATCCGTATAAACCCTGCGAAGCCAGTACAGATATTCACGATAGTCAACATTCCTTACTTCTGTTTCATCCATATAAAATGAAGAAACAGTTACTGTTCTTGGTTTATTATTCCAGTCAAACATAACATCCTGTGTTACCTGGCCCATGGTAAAACGTCCTCCTTCTATCAAAACCAGACCAGGACCGGTTTTCTGTTCCACTCCAACCTGAACTTCAAACCCCCCATTATCAGGATTATTATATTCCCATCCTGTAGTAGCCGAAACATCCTGTTCTCCCTTCCTGAACATACAGGACGAAAGAAATAATGTTGCCAATAATACAACCAGCAAGGCTCTGAATCTATTCATAACTCCTTTACTTTTATGACTTTTAAGAATATCCAAATATAAGAACTTTAATTATCCCTCAAATATCAAATATAACTACAATTTGGGGAAATTTATTGTTTTTATAACCTTTCTTTTTTCAACATCATTTAAACTCACGGTAATGCCTGCATGGTGAAGTAATGAAACAGGAAGCAGGCTGTTACCTGACATGATATTGAAACGATAATTATAAAAAAATGTTACATTACCAGTAAGAATTGATACTCCTGCCTGAAGATCCATATTTTTACGATCACTATACAGGATCACAGAACCTATTGAAATATAAGGACTTTCAAGCACAGCTCCTGCTCCCAGAGACGAATAGTTCTCCTGAATTTCGTACTGGAAAAGTGGACGTATCTTAAGATTCTTTTCCTTGCTGACGTCAAAATCGCCGGCCAGATGGAAAAGAAATTTCCTTTTAAGTCTGCTTTCACCATGTTCCGAATAGCCGGGATCGGGCTCTGTAAGATGATTAACCGAAATACCCCAGAAAAAGCGTCCTGACATAAAGACAAAGCCTGTGGCAAGATCAAGAACACTTTTCCCTCGCCCGTCAGGTATCTCGCCGGAAGGATAAACAACTCCTCTTAAGGGATCTATCTGATCAGGAAGAACAGCTCCGCTGAAATCATATCCCCGGTGATACATAGAAGCAGATAATCCGGCACTAATGTAGAAATTCCTTCCTGCCTGAAAATGATAAGAATACGATAGCCCTCCCTTTATATTATTAATTATACCTCCAAGATTATCATTGGATATGAACAAACCTCCGCCTCCGTGAAGCCCCTGAAAATAACTATCATATGACACATTGAATGCATGCAGATCAAAACTGTTCCCAGGATAAAAATTAAGATAAGACAATCGCAGACAACCAGGCCCCTCTGTTCCGGTAAGCCCCGGATTACTGAACAAAGTCAGCTGATATCCGGGCCCGGAATCATCATACTGACAATAAACAACAGAAGTAAGAGTCAGTAACAAACAAACTGTCAGAGCTCTGTTCATAATACACTTTGCTGCAATATCAACGCATTGGAAACGTTATTATTTTAATTCTTTTCACGGCAAAAGAAAAGAAGTAATTCCCTGTCACATTTCTTCCTGCTATATTTGTCAGGAAATTATGGCCAGAATATACAATATAATATATATTATTGTTCTTCTTCTGTTAACAAATGATATTTGTTGCCAGGCGGTCAAAGATAATTATTCTTCATCATCAGTACTGTCTTCAGGCAAATGGTTCCGGATAGCTCTCACAAAAGAAGGGATTTACAGGATTGATTATGAAGATCTGCTTCAGCTTGGCCTGAGCGATCCTTCCAATCCTGTCATTTACGGAAATAATTTCGGACAGCTCTCTTTCTATAATGACGACCCCAGACCTGATGATCTGCAGGAAATAGCAATCTTTTTATCAACCGGTACAGATGGTGTCTTTAATCAGGGGGATCATTTACTTTTCTACGGACAGTCTGTTGAACGGTGGATTTACGATGAATCATCCGGAGAATATGATTATTCAAGACATCATTATTCTGATACTGCCTTCTATTTCATTACTTCAGATCTCCCCGGAAACAGGAGGATAACCACCAGCGAAAGCCCTGAAGAAGCTGCTGCATATTCATCTTCAGAATCTGATGCTCTCTATATACATGAAAAAGAAAGTGAGAATCTCTTAAAATCAGGCAGGGAATGGTATCAGCCTGTTTCTGCTATAAACGGTATTCAAATTAATCCTGAATTCAGTGATCTGGTTACCGGAGAAAAAGTAGACTACAGAATCAGGGTTCTGGCACGGGCTCCGGTGAATACAGTATTCAGACTGTACGAAAATGACGAGCTTATCAAAAGCATCCAGGTGCCAGGCGTTAACATGCTTAACACCACAGGGACTTATGCACTGATAACCGATTCAGCCGGCTCCTCCTACCCTCTCTCTCCCTCTCCTTTATATAAAATAAATTTTTATAATAACGGTGAACCTGCTGCCAGAGGATGGCTTGATTATGTAATATTACACGGAAGAAAACACAATATTTTTACCGGATCTACAGCAATATTTTCTGACTCCAGATCTGTCGGTCCCGGACGGATAACCCGTTTCATTTTTCACACAACGGGATCAACACCTGTAATATGGGATATAACAGATCCTGTCAATCCTTTTGACGTCTCATTCGAAAGAAACGGCAATGAATTAAGTTTCAATGCCGCTACTCCCTTTCTCCGGTCGTATATTTTATTTCATGAAGAGAATGCCCTTACTCCCATCTTCGATAAGAACCCGCTGAAGAATCAGAACCTTCACGGTTCAGATCCTTCCGATATGGTCATTGTCACTCATCCTCTTTTTTCTGAATATGCCATAGCTATTGCGGATCTGCATTATGAGAACAGCGGTCTTATTACTCAGATAGTGACTCCCCGGGAGATTTATAACGAATTTTCAGGTGGTATTGCGGATATTGCGGCAATAAGAAATTATCTAAGGATGAAATACATAAGACAAGCCGGCACATCACAGCCACTGAAATATCTGCTTCTTTTTGGTGATGGATCTTATGAAAACAAAACACTACCACCACAAAATCCATGCTTTATACCTACTTACCAGTCTCAGGTTTCAAACATAGTCGTTTCCTCATTCACTTCTGACGATTTCTACGGACTCCTTGAAGATGGTGAGGGAGAAGCAGAAGGAACGGAAGATCTGGGTATCGGACGCCTGCCTGTATCAGACACTGCACAGGCAGGTGCCGTTGTAAGAAAAATAAAGAGATACATGGCCTCTTCCAATACGGGAGACTGGAAAAACAGGATATGTATAATAGCTGATGATGAAGATTCCAACACACATATGAGCGACGCTGAAGGCCTTTCACAAATAATTGAAGACAGTGTACCTGCAATGAATATTAACAAGATATACCTTGATGCCTTTAAACAGGAAACATCTGTGAACGGGCAGACCTACCCCGATGCAGCCAAAGCTATTAACGATCAGATACATTCAGGAAATCTTATTGTTAACTATGTCGGACATGGCAATGAGAGCGGACTGGCGCATGAAAGAGTTGTAAAAACAGAAGACATAAAATCGTGGAAAAATAATCCTAAGCTTCCTCTTTTTATAACTGCCACCTGTGAGTTCAGCAGATTTGACGATATTGACATCAATATCATTACCCGGGAAATGACAGGCCGGACTTCAGCCGGAGAACATGTACTGCTGAATGAAAATGGAGGAGGTATTGCCCTGATGTCAACAACACGTATTGTCTATTCTGCACCAAACTATTTTCTCAACAGAAACATTTTCAAATATGCTTTTAAACGTGACTCAACAGGTAAACCATTGCGTCTGGGGGATATAATCAGGTTGGCCAAAAACGATTCGGGAAACGGGTCCAATAAACGCAATTTCAGTCTGCTTGGTGATCCGGCACTGAGACTGGCTTTCCCCTGGCACGGAACTGTCATCACTGATTCGGTCAACAGTATTCCAGTTCACAGCGGGACAGACAGTCTTAAAGCTCTTTCAAGAATAACTATATCAGGGCACATGGAAGACAATACAGGAATGCCATTATCCGGCTATAGCGGCACACTGACCCCTGTTATATACGACAAAGCCCTAAGTATAAACACACTCGGAAATGATGGAGGCCAGCCTTTTACCTTCAACATGAGGAACAATGTTCTTTTCACGGGAAAAACAGCTGTTTCACAGGGACAATTCCGTTTCACCTTCATTGTTCCAAGAGATATTGATTATTCTTATGGGAAAGGGAAAATAAGTTACTATGCTGAAAATGATAACGGAACAGATATGAATGGCTCATTCTCTGAAATTATTGTGGGAGGCTTTGCCAACATTGCAGATTCTGACACAAGCGGACCCGACATAAAGTTATTCCTTAACGACACTCTGTTCAGAAATGGTGGAATAACAGACAGAAATCCAAGGATACTGGCTATTATAGAAGACGAGGGAGGCATCAACACCACAGGAGCCGGAAT
>DAINPM010000004.1:51565-84128 GCA_036743455.1 Bacteroidales bacterium
GCAGGAGTTGCTACTTCACCGGATATATACAGTATGCACTGGAACCCTGCCAAATTTGCTTTCATTGAGGGCAAATCCGGTGCCGGTCTTGCTTATTCTCCCTGGTTGAGGAATCTTGTTCCTGACATTAATATAGCTTACCTGGCAGGTTTTTACAGGTTCGATCAGAAACAGGTAATCAGTAGCAGCCTCATATATTCATCACTTGGAGATGTCGATTTTACAAATGACTATGGCAATTATGAGAGAACATTCAAGCCAAATGAATGGGCATTTGATGTTGGCTATTCAAGACTTTTCACTGATAATCTCTCGGGAGGTGTTGCTTTCCGCTTTATCTATTCAAATCTGACAGGCGGTTTTTATTCAGGAGGAGAAGCCACAAAGCCAGGTATATCTTTTGCTGCTGATATCTCTGCCTATTATCGTAAAGACATAACACTTTTCAACAAGAATTCAGAATTATCTTTCGGAGCAAATTTTTCTAACATCGGTTCCAAAATGAGTTATTCAGATTCTCAGACATCCTCTTTCATCCCTATCAATATGCGTCTGGGTACTGCAGCCAGCATTGATCTTGATCCATATAACAGACTCACTCTGACTATTGATGTGAACAAACTGCTTGTTCCCACTCCGCCTTATTACAGTACAACAGTCACTGACAGTATTATTGCAGGGAAAGATCCGGATGTAGCCGTCCCTGTCGCAATTTTCCAGTCTTTCTATGATGCCCCCAACGGATTCCGGGAAGAACTGCACGAAATAACATATTCAGCCGGAGTTGAATACTGGTATAATGGGCAATTTGCTCTTAGAACCGGCTATTTTCATGAAAATGAGACAAAGGGGAACCGTAAGTATTTCACTGCAGGTGCCGGTTTCAAACTGAAAGGTTTTACTCTCGACTTTTCCTATCTGATGCCTCTCGTCCAGAATCATCCTCTGGCACGTACTCTGCGTTTCTCCCTGTCATTTGATATCTCAGGCCTGAGACCTGTCCCAAGCAGCTCTACATGAATCTTGCAATAGGACAAGGGATTGATTTCCACAGACTTGAACCTAAGTTAAACTTATGGATCGGCGGAGTCCTGATACCTTCTGAAAAAGGTTGTGTAGCTCATTCTGACGGAGATGTCCTTCTCCATGCTATTTGTGATGCCTTATTGGGTGCAGCCGGTATGCGGGATATCGGATATTTTTTCCCTGATACAAGTGAAGAGTTTAAAAATATTGACAGCAAGATCCTTCTGCAAAGGACTTACCAGAAGATTAGCAAAGAGGGTTTCAGGATAGGGAATCTCGATTGCACCGTGTTGCTGGAGAAACCAAAAATATCGTCCTATATCCCTGAAATGAAAACAGTTATCTCAGGCATTCTGGAGACAGAAGCCGGAAAGATTTCAATAAAAGCCACCACTACAGAAAAGATGGGATTCATTGGGAAGGAAGAAGGTATTGCAGCTATGGCCTCTGTTTTATTAGAAAAATGAGTACTTGTCAATCCGACACGTCATCTATAAGCCTGTCATCGGCAACAAAGGGTATGGTTATCTGTAGTTCAGATGTTCTTTCCATCTCTCTTTTCAACGTAAACAAAGCATTTTCTTTTCTTGCCCAGCCTCTTCTGGCAATGCCATTATTTACATCCCAGTGCAACATCATCTTAAGTTTAGCTGTTGTGTCTTCAGATCCATCCAGTACCATCCCGAACCCTCCGTTAATTACCTCACCCCATCCCACACCTCCTCCGTTGTGGAGTGACACCCATGTAGCTCCCCTGAAAGAATCTCCAATAACATTCTGAACTGCCATGTCAGCTGTAAATTTTGATCCGTCACAGATATCCGAGGTCTCTCTGAAAGGGGAATCAGTACCTGAAACATCATGATGGTCCCTCCCTATGACAACAGGAGCAGATATCACACCGCCGGCAATGGCTTTGTTAAATGCTTCTGCCAATGCTATCCTGCCGTTAACATCGGCATATAGTATCCTTGCCTGAGACCCTACAACAAGTCTGTTCTTACCAGCTTCCTTAATCCATTTAATATTATCTTCCATCTGCATCCTGATCCGTTCCGGTGATTCTGCCAACAGTCTTTCCAGAGTCTTAACAGCTATTGAATCAGTAATTTCAAGGTCGGCTGCTTTGTTCGAACAACATATCCATCTGAAAGGCCCGAAACCATAATCAAAAAACAAAGGTCCCATTATATCCTGCACATAAGACGGATACCTGAATTCTCCGTCAGGACGGATGATATCTGCTCCTGCTCTTGAAGCTTCAAGCATAAAAGCATTCCCATAGTCAAAAAAATACATCCCTCTTTCAGTATGCTTATTGATAGCTTGTACCTGCCGGACAAGAGATCTTTTCACATGATCCCTGAATTGTTCCGGATCAGACGACATCATTCTGTTTGACTCTGCGAAAGACAGACCTGCCGGGTAATAACCGCCGGAATACGGATTATGTAAAGAAGTCTGATCTGATCCTACATCAACTATAATATCATTTTCAGCAAATTTTTCCCATACATCAACAATATTACCCAGAAAACCTATTGATACTGCCTCTTTGTTTTTCTTTGCCCGGGAGACCCGTTCCACAAGCAGGGCAATATCTGTTATCACTTCATCCAGCCATCCCTGTGAATAACGTTTGTCAACTGCTTTTTTGTTTACCTCTGCAATAACAGAAATAATACCTGCAACAGATGCTGCTTTCGGCTGAGCACCTGACATGCCTCCCAGTCCTGAAGAAACAAAGAGTTTACCTTTAAGTGATCTGTCTCCGTTTCCAATCTTTCTCAAGGCATTAAGGATCGTTATTGTTGTTCCGTGCACTATCCCCTGTGGCCCAATATACATATAAGAACCGGCTGTCATCTGTCCATACTGGGAAACACCGAGAGCATTATACCTTTCCCCGTCGTCACGTCCGGAATAATTGGGAATAACCATACCATTTGTTACCACCACACGTGGCGCATCTTTATGAGAAGGGAAAAGTCCCAGGGGATGACCAGAGTAAATAACAAGAGTCTGCTCATCAGTCATCTGCGACAGATACTTCATTGTTATCCTGTATTGTGCCCAGTTCTGGAAAACAGCACCATTACCTCCGTATGTAATCAGTTCATGCGGATGTTGAGCAACTGCCACATCCAGATTATTGGAAATCATAAACATGATGGCAGCTGCCTTACGGGAACGGGCAGGAAAATCATCTATATGACGGGCTTTGATCTCATAATCCGGCCTGAACCTGTACATGTATATTCTTCCATACTTATTCAGTTCATCAGCAAATTCAGGGCATAGTACAGGGTGAAACTTATTGGGGAAATACCGTAGGGCATTTTTCAGAGCCAGCTTTTTCTCATCCCGGGAAAGAATGTTTTTTCGGGCGGGGGCATGATTAATATCGGGATCATAAGGCTTTGAAACGGGTAACTCCTGAGGTATCCCTTCAGAAATAAGTTTCTTGAAATCAGAATTGTCCAATGTTCCCTGTTTTTCTCTTAAAGGTAAATTTAAGAATAAATTACAAAAAAAAGGGTATCAAAATGACACCCTACTGTAAATTATATTCAAAGCCTTATCAGATTGATGTCTCATTAATTATTTCATCATCAACAAGGATACGGCCACAATATTCACACACAATAATTTTCTTTCTTGATTTGATGTCAAGTTGTCTCTGAGGGGGTATCTGATTAAAACAACCACCACATGCATCACGCTGAACAGGGACAACAGCCAGACCATTACGGGCATTTGCCCTGATACGTTTATAGGCTGTAAGAAGTCTCTCCTCAATTAAATCCTGGACTTTTTCACGTTTCTTATAAAGTGTCTCTTCTTCTTTTTGAGTATCGGCTATGATTTCATCCAGTTCAGATTTCTTGTTCTGCAGATCGGCCTGCCTTTCCGACAAGGAGTTTTCTGAATCTGTAATAACCTTCTTTTTCTCCTCAATCTGATAATTAAACTCTTTTATCTTTTTATTGAAAAGTTCAATTTCAAGATTCTGGTATTCAATTTCTTTTGAAAGAGAATCATATTCCCTGTTATTTCTGACATTCTTTTGCTGTTCTTCATATTTCTTAATAAGAGACTCAGCTTCTGAAATTTCAATATTTTTTTTCTGTACTGATTTTTCAAGTTCCATAACCTCGTCCCTGAAATTTCCAAGCCTTGTCTCCAGTCCTGCTATCTCATCTTCCAGATCCTGGACCTCCAAAGGCAACTCTCCTCTCAGTGTTTTTATTTTATCGATTGCTGAATCAACGAGTTGTAAGCTATATAATGCACGAAGCCTGTCCTCAACAGAAATATCTATGTCGGCCTTTTTTGATTTTTCCATTTTACAAATATTTTATCGGATTTGTATTTATTTCAGAAAACCGGAGTGCAAAGGTAGGGAATTTTTTTCGAATTAATTCGAATAATATTTCGACAGCGAATTTTTCACTTTCATAATGTCCGATATCTATCAGCAATATTTTTCCTCCGGCATCGAAAAAATTATGATATTTGATATCTGCTGTTATAAAGGCATCTGCTTTCAGGGCAAAGGCCTCATTGATCAGCGATATGCCTGTACCTCCGCATAATGCCACTTTTTTGATTATTTTCCCGCTGTTTCCTGAATATCTTATTCCTTTTGCATCATAGACTTTTGCCAGGTGCTGTAGAAAATCTATTTCTTTCATCGCTTCAGGAAGATCACCTGAAACCCCAAGACCAAAATCAATATTATGGTTTTCAAGTTTGTATATATCATAAGCCACTTCTTCATAAGGATGTGTTTCTTTCAGTGCCTGTACAACCTTATCAGCCATGTGCGAAAACAATATTGTTTCGAATCTGATCTCATTTTCGAAATGCAGGTTTTCTCTTTCTCCGGCATATGGATTAGTATTTTCGTTTCCCCTGAAACTTCCCGTTCCTGAGACAGTGAAACCACACATATCATAATTCCCGATTACTCCGGCACCAGCTTCGAAAACAGCGCTCCGCACTCTGTCAAGACTTTTTTCCGGAATATAAGTAACAAGCTTCAGTAGTCTCCCCTTCAATGGAGATAAAACCTTAATATTTCGTATATCAAGTTTCTCTGCCATTTTCCTGCTGACCCCTGTAGGCATCATGTCGAGATTAGTATGTGCTGAATAGACAGCTATATTATTAGTAAGAGCCTTTCTGATCACTCTTTCTGTTATACTTTTGTCACTCAGTCTTTTCACTGCTTTAAAAATCAGGGGATGGTGTGATATGATCATTTCACATCCGGACCGGATTGCTTCATCAACAACGTCTTCGTTAACGTCAAGGGAGATAAGGGCTGAGCTGATTTCCATATCCGGCAATCCTATCTGCAGTCCGGAATTATCATAATCTTCCTGCAATGATAAGGGTATGGCAGAATCCAAAAATGAACACAATTTCCCAAGTAACATAATACCTTTTTATATTAATCAAAAACAGGGATTAAACCTGTAACAGTAATATCCGGGATACTATCTGGATTTATGAACGGTTGAATAAAAACCGTTAAGTTCAGATATTATCCCTCAAATCGAGCAATAAACCCTTTATTCTGGCAAGTGATTCGTTTATTTCATATTTATAATCAGTCTCTCCGTATTTTCCCGAGAGTCGTTTTTTTGCTCCTGACAGGGTCATCTTTTCCTCTTTGAGGAGATGATAAATGATCCTGAGGTTTTTCACGTCATCACTGGTAAACAGCCGGTTCCCTTTTTTATTCTTCATGGGCTTAAGGATCCGGAATTCATTTTCCCAGAATCTGATAGTCGAAACAGGTACTTCAAGCATTCTGGAGACTTCACCTATGGAATAATACAATTTTTCAACCGGTTTTTCACTATATGCCATATCTGTTATTTATATTTTATTTCTCCTGAATCAGAGATCACCACAACAGCATCCGGGAAATCTTTTTTAGTAAGGTCTCTTATCTTTTTTATAACTCTTTTATTGTGATCATACCTTACACCTTCTGTTTTTGTCTGGAATCCCGGGATAATTCTGCCCGAGATAAATCTGCCTTCAGTATCAACGTTTAACCGTATTACCGGAGCCAGTCCGTTGGGTCCGGCTAAATTGAACCTGGCATAGGTACAGAAATTCCCAAGGCTGTAAGCAATAAATCTCTCCCTGTACACTTCAATAGCTCTTGAGACATGCGGGCCATGTCCGAAAATGACATCTGCGCCTGCATCAATCATTCTGTGAGAGAACATATGCACATCTCCCCTGCTTTCTCCCATAAATATTTCTTCTTTTTTCGGGACATATTCAAATTCTGCTCCTTCTGCCCCTCCGTGAAAGGATACAATAACGATATCGCATATAGCATCGAGGAATCTCACTATTTTTTCTGCTTTATAAAGGTCATTTATCTTCACTGTGCCGGCATTAGGGGCAAAAGCGCAAAAACCAAATGCCAGTGAGTCTCTTATCAGTACGCTAAAGGGGTATTCCTCCAGTCCGGCATAAATTATTCCGAGAGAATCGAGCAAATGTCGGGTTCGTAAGCGTGAACCATAGCCGAAATCCCCGAAATGATTGTTTGCCAGGCTGATAAGATCAAAACCCGCAATCTGAAGAGCCTTAGAGTATTTCTCTGGCATCCTGAACAGGTAACACATGGTTGTATCTCTGCATTTTTTTGCCGGTGGTCCGTCATTCAGGAATGAACCTTCAAGGTTGCCGAAGGTGATATCCGAGGAAGAAAGGGTGTCTGCCAGATCACCTAAAAGGAAGACAGGATCATCACCCACAGGAAGGTATCCTCGTGAAGGGAATGATGTTCCAAGCATAATATCGCCAACTCCTGTTATTGTTATAGTCCTGGCGTTTAATGTAGTATCGGTATCGAATGAAAAAGCTTCAGAAAATAAACTGAAAACGAAAAAAAATAATACACAAGGACGATGCAGACTTTTCATAGATGAGTATTGGCGATGCTTAATCAAAAGACTGACCTGTTTTGGAGGCAATCTCAATCATTCTTTCGTATTCTTCGGGAGAAAGGTCATTGAAATAGTAGTTTACCGGATCAACATGCTTACCATTAAGCAAAACCTCATAGTGAAGATGTGGAGCAACTGATGTTCCTGTATTTCCGACAAAACCGATAATATCTCCTCGTGATACTGTCTGTCCCACCCTTACATTTGCTTTGCTCAGGTGAGCATAAAGAGTCTGGTATCCATAACCATGATCAATTATTATGTGGTTACCGTATCCTCTTTTTGAAGAGTTGACAGCTTTTATTTTACCATCGCCTGTAGCATATATATCAGTTCCGGTAGGTGCAGTAAAGTCCATGCCGGTATGAAACTTAATAATTTTATAAATAGGATGTATTCTTGGACCGAAACCCGAGGCTGTTCTCCTTAAGTCCTTGTTTGAAATGGGGAGAATGGCCGGTACGGCACGGAGCATATCTTCTTTGTTCTTTGCGAGTTCAATTAACTCATCAAATGACTTTGATTGTATATAGATTCGTTTTCTTATCTTATCAAGTCGTTTGGTTGTTTCAATCACTATACCTGAATTATTATATCCTTCCAGTTCATTGTACCGGTTCACTCCTCCTTCTCCTCCTTCCCTTAAGGTAGAGGCGATTGGTTCAGCCTCAAATATTGTTCTGTATAGATTATCATCCGTTTCCTGTAAATGTGTTATAACCTTATCCAGTTCATCCATATCCTTCTGGATCAGATTATACTGTAGTGTCAGCTGGTCTATTTCTCTCAGAAGGGTTTTTTCTTTGGGAGAATCAAAAAAGATAGCGAATATGGCATAATAAACCAGGGCTACAAAGAGTGATCCGACAAAATAAGACAATCCTCTAAGCAGCATAGCTCTGTATCCCAGTCTTATCTTATCGAAACTTAGTGAATCCGGATTAAATTTATATCTGGAGTTTGGCATAACGTTGCAAAGATAATCATTTATAAAAAACAGACATTTTTCCGGTGGAATCTAAAAAACTCAATTTTAAATACAGGAATGTAAGAAATCAATTATCTCAGTTTAATGCTTGAGGTAAGCATCTGGATCATTTCAAAATACTCATCTTCAGTCAGGTCATCGTTAAAGAAATGAAGTGGGTCCTTATGATGTCCGTAGAAATCGATCTGATAATGAAGGTGGGGCCCGGATGAAGTTCCGGAACTGCCTGTCAGACCTATCAGGTCGCCTCTAATTACATTCATTCCTTTGGTAACCTTTACGCTGCTGAGATGACCATATATGGTCTGATATCCGTAACCATGATCTATCATCACATAATTACCGAATCCTCCTGAATTCCATCCGGCAGCTATAACTTTTCCATTACCAGTAGCAAAAACCTCTGTGCCGTAAGGAGTTCTGAAATCCTGTCCGTTATGCCATTGAGGAGTTCCCAGGACCGGATGGACTTCTCTGAATTTCAGGCCATCACCTAGTGGAATGCTTACATCAACAGGACTGATCATTGGCAGATGGTCATACATCCTCTCCCATTCATCCCTGTTCTGCTCAATGGCTTTGAATGATTCATCCTGCACCTTTACCATATTCTTCAATCCTTCAATACGACCCAGAGTAGCTTTCATTAAGTCGGAATAGATGTAGCCATCAAGGGTACGGTAGCGGTCAACACCTCCATATCCAGGGTTCCTTATTGATCCGGGAAGTGAATCCATGGCAAGAACCGGGCGGTAACGGATCTCATCAGACATACGGAGATCTTCTATATTTGCGTATGCGACATCAAGGTCCCTCTGAACCATGGAATAATGAAGTCTGAGATCTTCCAGCTGTTGATTGAGAAGATTTTCTTTTGGTGAACCAAAAAATTTATGAAATATGAAGGAATAAAAAACCGTTATAACAATAGTGCATGCAAGCCATAAAATAGTGCGATAAATTTTTGTTTTGAAAGGTAACTTAACCTGTTTGTATTGTATGTTGTCAAGGTCAAGTAAATATCTTCGGGTCTGCATCCGCTAAAATTGATTTTCGAATTTTTACCAGTGTTAATCGACAAATCTAAAGTAAATAATTTAATTTTACAACCCCGAATTAAGGTATATTTTGTTAAATTAAAATAATTTTCCCAGTATGAAAGCTCATGAACTGAGAAATAAGTTTTTCCGGTTTTTCAGGTCAAAAGGACATGAAATAGTTCAATCGGCTCCAATGGTTATCAAGGATGACCCGACATTGATGTTCACCAATGCCGGAATGAATCAGTTCAAGGACATTTTCTTAGGAACAGGAAACAAAAAATTCAAAAGGGTTGCAAATTCCCAGAAGTGTCTCAGGGTATCCGGGAAACACAATGATCTGGAAGAAGTTGGCCATGACACCTATCATCACACAATGTTTGAGATGCTCGGCAACTGGTCTTTCGGTGATTACTTTAAAGGAGAAGCTATTGTATGGGCCTGGGAATTTCTGACATCTGAACTGGGTATAGATCCCGGTAGACTTTATGCAACAATTTTTGAGGGAAGTAAAGCTGATAAGGTGCCTCGTGATGAGGAAGCTTATTCATACTGGCAAAAATGTTTCCAGGACTCTCCTGAAAAAATAATTGAAGGTTCAAAGAAAGATAATTTCTGGGAAATGGGTGATACAGGCCCCTGCGGCCCCTGCTCTGAAATACATATTGATCTGCGTGATGAGGATGAAAGGAAAAAGGTTCCAGGGCATGAGCTTGTCAATACAGGTCATCCCCTGGTTGTAGAAATATGGAATCTCGTTTTTATCCAGTATAACAGAAAAACCGATGGTTCTCTGGAACAACTTCCTGAGAGACATGTTGACACAGGCATGGGCTTCGAAAGACTTTGCATGGTCATACAGGGTAAAAAATCCAACTACGACACTGATCTCTTCCTGCCTGTCATTAAGGAGATATCACTAATAACAGGGAAGGAATACGGGATAAACAATTCATGGGACACTGCTATGAGGGTAATAGCTGACCATCTGAGAGCAATTGCCTTTTCCATATCCGACGGACAACTTCCTTCGAACAATAAAGCAGGTTATGTTATCAGAAGAATTCTGAGAAGAGCAGTAAGATACGGCTATAACTACCTGGAAATGGAAGAACCTTTTATTTTCCGGCTTGTCCCTGTTCTTATTTCAATCATGGGAGAACAGTATCCCGAACTGGAATCTTCCGGAGAGCAAATCACAACCATCATCCATGATGAAGAAACGGCTTTCCTTAAAACACTGGGAAAAGGATTGAAGATGCTCGGGAAAATCATATCCGACATGGAAAAAGACAAAAATAAAATCCTTCCCGGAAAAATAGCTTTTGAATTATATGACACCTATGGCTTCCCTTTTGACCTGACCCGGTTGATATTAAAAGAACACGGTATTGACACAGATACAGAAGGTTTTGATCATGAAATGAAAAATCAGAAAGAAAGATCACGTGATGATGCATCACTCGATACCGGTGACTGGAATATTATCAGGGAAACTGGAGAAGTGGTGTTTACCGGATATGAAACCACAGAGGATGATGTAATTATAACCCGGTATAGAACTGTGAAATCAAAAGGCCGGGAGACAGGCCATCTGGTATTTGATAAAACTCCTTTTTATGCGGAATCGGGCGGACAGGTAGGAGATTCGGGATATATCAGCTCCGACACAGAAAAAATACGTATTCTTGATACAATCCGGGAAAATAATCTTATTATCCATATTACAGAAAAAATACCTTCTGTTACTGATACACATTTCAGGGCTGTAGTAGACACTGAAAGACGTCTTATGACTGCTGCCAATCATACAGCGACTCATCTTCTCCACTATGCTCTAAGAACTGTCCTGGGGAAACATGTAGAACAGAAAGGATCACTGGTAACACCTGACAGACTCAGATTTGACTTCAGCCATTTCAGCAAACCCACAAAAGAGGAATTGATTGAGATTGAAAATGTCGCTAACCGTTTCATACGAGAAAACCATACTATGAATGTAATAGATAACATCTCTTTGAAAGAAGCAAAATCAATGGGAGCTATGGCTCTTTTCGGTGAGAAATACGGAGATAAGGTCAGAGTTGTTAAATTTGGCGACTCTGTTGAACTGTGTGGTGGAACTCATGTCGACTCTACGGCCAGGATAGGAATAATAAAAATTATTTCCGAAGGAGCTATTGCAGCCGGAGTAAGAAGACTGGAAGCTGTAACAGCAGAAAAAGCTGAAGATTATATTAACAGGAAACTGGCATATATTGATGAAATATCTGTCCTCCTGAAAAATCCTCCAGATATAAAGGAAAGTATTGAAAGACTTATAGCCGAGAATAATTCCCTTAAGAAAAACATTGAAAAAATAAATGCCAGAAACACTCTTGCACTGATCAATAAGCTACAGGAAAAAGCCGTGATAATCAATGACATCCGTTTGATTTCCGGACAGGTTGAAGCTGAGAACCCTGAGGTTCTCAGAAGTATTGCTTTTGAAATAAGAAAATCATCGGACAACACCGTTTTGGTACTGGGATCAGACACAGGCGGGAAAGCAGGTCTTGTTGTCATGATCAGTGACAAGCTTGTAAAAGAAAAAAATATCAATGCAGTAAGTATTATAAAGGAGATAAGTCCTGAAATTAAGGGAGGAGGAGGAGGACAACCATTCCTTGCAACAGCAGGAGGTAAAAATCCTGCCGGATTGAAGAATGCTCTGAAAAAAGCTGAAGAAATCATAAAAAAAATCTCCGCATAAACAACGGAGTTGTATTTGAAAGATATGACAGTAAAACATTTATACTGAATTGAATCTGAAATCCCATAAAGAAAAATGATAAGAAATATTTTTGGGCCGGGAAAATTATCGGCACTCATAACTATAGGGCTTATCCTTTTTTGTTATTCATGTACTCCCGGTTCATGTTACGATGAGACAGAAGCAAAAATAAAAGCATCATTCTTTATGAGTGATAACAGTGCAAACGAAGCACCTGACAGTGTGACAATATTCGGAATAAATACAGATTCATTATTATACAATAAGAGCACCGGCATCAGACAGGCACTATTACCCCTGGACCCTTCAACAGAGAGTTGCACTTTCGTGATCAGAATAAACGGCATTAATGACACTGTCACTTTTCAGTATAATCCGTATACTCATTTCCTTTCAAAAGAATGTGGATATACTTATTATTATGATCTCGGACAGCCAGTAACAACAGGCAATATAATCAACAGGATAACGATAACGAAAAATATTATTACAACTCAAAGTGAAGAAAACATCCGTATATATTATTAGTGTTTTTTTATCCTGCATGGCAGTTAATGCAACAGCTCAGGAAAACTATTCTGTTGCTGATACAGTTGAAGTACCGTTGCAGATAAGTTTTGGATTTGATATTACGGGCCCTGTTTTATATTTTACTGATAAGGATATTTTGAATACTGAAGGCTATTTCTCTTATGATCTGGACGAAAAAAAAGCTGTTTATGCAGGTGCCGGATATACAAGTTATAAATATTCACAATATAATTATTCCTACCATAACAAGGGCACTTTTTTCAAAGCGGGAATTAATTTCAATTTACTTGAACCGTCCATCTCGCAAGGCAAATACAGGGCTGGAATAGGCTTGCTGTATGGTATAAGCAGGTTTACATGGGAAGTTGATTCTTTCCGGCATGAAAATTATTGGGGCAGTATAACTTCCTCTGTTCCTCAGCAGACAGACTGGGGGCATTATATTGAAATATCTCCGGGTTTCCGTGCTGAGATATTCAGAAATATTTCCCTGGGCTGGTCTCTCAGCCTCAGGAAACTGCTTTTCACTAGTGCACCTGGCGACTATAAACCCGCTCATTTCCCGGGTTATGGAACAACAGGAAAAAATATCAGTTTTGGAATCCAGTATTTCATCACAATAAATTTCACTCACAAAAAAATAAAAGCAATTGTGAAAGAAAAGCCCGTTTCAACTTCGGAAGAAGGCAGTGGCACAAGTGGCATTCCCGGGTCTGTAAGAACATTATGGTAATTTCATCCCTTTTATGGTAGTTTCTCCCTATCAATGCACAAACAAGGAAGATCAGATTAAAGTATTCATTTTTTAGTCACGATCAGGCTTCCTGCTGAATAGAAGAAGTCCTATAAACATTAAGAATCCATTTAACAGGATCATCTCAAATCCAAATTTATAACCGTTAAGAAGCTGTACGGAATATCTGCCTAAGATCAGGCATATAAGAGGAGCCAGAACAGCTATGAAAGGTGTGATTCTGTCTTTGACCACACGTTTTGTAAAAAGGCCGAAAGCATAGAGTCCCAGAAGAGGTCCATAGGTATATCCTGCAATAGTAAAAAGTGTATCAATGATCGCCTCGTTATTCAGGGCACTGAATATTAATATGCTGATATAGAATACCAGAGCTATTGAGAAATGCACTACGTATCGCAGTCGTGTTGCTTTTTTTTCACTTATTCCTTTCTTTTTATCCAAACCCAGGAAATCTATACTGACGGATGTTGTAAGTGAAGTAAGGGCTCCATCAGCACTCGGGAATAGAGCAGATATGAGACCGATAAGAAAAACAATGCCGGCCAGAGGGCCCATGTAATTCAGGGCAATAACAGGGAACAGGTCATCGGACAAGTCTACTGTAATTGATTTACTTCGGGCATATAAGAAAAGGAAGGCACCGAGAAAAAGGAACAGGAGATTGACAAAAATGAGTATAAAGCTGAATGTGAACATGTTCTTCTGCGCAGCTTTGAGATTTTTACAACTAAGGTTTTTCTGCATCATTTCCTGATCCAGTCCTGTCATTGTTATTGTAATGAAAATCCCTGAAAGAAACTGTTTAAGGAAAAACCTCTCGTGATGCCAGTCAGTAATCACCATACGGGAGACATTACTCTCCCTCACGTCGTGTAGGAGACTAAGAACAGGTTCTCCCAAACTTCTACTTATATAAAATATTGAAAGCACTACTGCCAGGAGCATGAATGTCGTCTGTAAAGTGTCAGTCCACACTATTGTTTTTATACCTCCTTTCATGGTATAAAGAATGATCAGAACAATAAAGATCAGGGCAGTAACACGGAAAGAAATGTTCCATGCATCAAAGACAAATAACTGAAGGACATTGATCACGAGAAACATGCGTAAAGAGGCACCCAGTGTTCTTGAAAGGACAAAAAAACCTGCACCGGTCTTATAAGACCAGAAACCGAAACGCTGGTCGAGATAAGTATATATAGAAGTCAGTTTCAGCCGATAATATAAAGGGAGCAGGACAAGGGCTATTACGGCATAACCGACAAGATAACCAAAGACCACCATCATATAGCTGAACTGAGTCTCAGAGACCCAGCCTGGGACTGACATAAATGTTACTCCAGAGAGGGACGCACCTATCATACCATAGGCTACAACGAACCATGGGGATTTCCTGTTTCCTATAAAAAATGACTGACTGTCAGCTTTCCTGGTTGTTATCCATGTTACAAGAAATAAGAGAGCAGTATAGGTTAAGAAGATACCAAGTATAAGAGTAGGCGACATCTTTAGAAAAATTAAGATACAAGAATAGCAAAAAGTATGCAGCTCAAAAAATTAAATTGCAGTTTAGTAAAGAACAATAATTGGATTAATTTTGTGTGAAACGAACATTAACATGAGTTACACAGAATTTCCTTCCAGGCTTTTGGAAAATGCAGTCAATGAATTCAGCTCTCTTCCGGGCATAGGAAGGAAAACAGCTTTCCGGCTGGTTATGAGCCTTCTGAAAAGAAAACCCGACGAAGTCAGGAAATTTGGAGAAAGTATTATCAGACTCCGTGAAGAGATCCATTACTGCAGGGAATGTAATAATATCTCTGATACGGAGATCTGTTCTATTTGCAGTGATCCCAAACGTGACAGATCGATTATTTGTGTAGTAGAAAACATACAGGATGTAATGGCTATTGAGAACACTCATCAATATAAAGGCCTTTACCATGTACTGGGAGGTATAATATCACCAATTGACGGCATCGGTCCATCTGACCTGAAAATTGACACGCTTGAGAATAAGGTGCGTTCAGGAGCTATACGGGAAGTTATTCTGGCTCTCAGTACCACAATGGAAGGTGATACAACAAACTTCTACCTCTTCAAAAGATTAAGCAAATATAATCCGGTTATTACTACTCTCGCAAGAGGCGTGGCGATAGGTGATGAACTTGAATATACCGATGAGATAACCCTGGGACGGGCAATTGCCAGCAGAAACCCTTACCAGCAGTCCTGATATGACTTGATATGAAAGAGTTATCGGTGGTAATTGTCAGCTATAACGTAAGGTATTTCCTTGAACAATGCCTTCATTCTGTATACAGGGCCACCGAGAAAACAGACTGTGAGATAATCGTTGTTGACAATAATTCCGTTGACGGAAGTTGTTCGATGATCACAAATAAATTTCCTCAGGTCAGACTGATCATGAACAAAGAGAACAGGGGTTTTGCGGCTGCCAACAATCAGGCTCTGCAATTTGCTTCAGGAAGATATATAGTCCTTCTTAATCCCGACACCATAGTTCATGAAGACACCTTCGTAAATTGTATAAGGTTCATGGATACTCATCCTGATGCAGGAGCAACAGGGGTGAGAATGATTAACGGTAAAGGCAAATACCTTCCGGAATCCAAAAGAGGTCTTCCCTCCCCGCGAACAGCCTTTTTCAAAACTTTTGGTCTGGCTTCACTATTTCCCCGATCCGGATTTTTTAATAACTATTACCTTGGACATCTTGACAGTATGAAAACTGCAAAAGTTGATGTTCTTACAGGAGCTTTTATGTTCCTGCGGCGCGAAGCAGTGATCAGAACGGGATTGCTGGATGAAAGTTTCTTTATGTATGGTGAGGATATCGATTACAGCTACAGAATAACACAGGCAGGATTTACTATTTATTATTACCCTGAAACCAGCATTATTCATTATAAGGGAGAAAGCGCCAAAAAAGAAAATAATATGTATCAGGTGGCTCATTTTTATCAGGCTATGATAATTTTTGTAAAGAAATATTTTAGTAGTGGGAAAACGAAATTTTTTATTCTCTTCCTCCAACTGGCAATATATTTCAGAGCTTCTCTCTCTTTTCTCAGGAGGCTTGTGAAAAAACTATTCCTTCCCCTTTCCGATGGTATTATCATATACCTTACCTACAGAATTACAACAGCTATCTGGCAGAACTCCCTGACAGCCGGATCAGTCGCTCTGCCTGATACCTTTACCCGATTAATCCTTCCTTCATGCACTCTGATCTTACTGATCTCAATAACATGTGCTTCGGGATACCGGCTGCCATCCGGTATTACAAAACTTCTGAAAGGGATGCTGACGGGAATTATCATTATACTGATAATACAGGCATTTCTTCCGGTGAAATTATTTTTTCCAAAAATAATTGTCACCGGCGGCGGGCTGATTGCAATAGTTCCGGTTGTAATCTGGCACCTTATTCTATCCTTTACAGGATCTGAAATAGCAGATATTCCTTTTGTCAGACTCAGAAAGACTATAATTATTTCAGACAAAAAAGGTTACCATAAAATTTCGGCATTACTGTCTCCCTGTAATTCAGATGAAAGAATAGCCGGAAGGGTTAATGTTAACCATGATGACATGAGTGAAGAAGTCCTTGGCACAATAACCCAGATAAGAGAAATAATAAGAATAAACAGGATCAGAGAAACTGTTATTTCTGCCAGTGCTTTGCCTGCTTCCCGGATAATTGAAACAATACAGCTTTTGTCTGATCTGAACATAAAAATTAAAATAGCGTCTGTGGAAAGTGATTACATAATAGGGAGCAGGTATGTAGATACAGGATACGATGTGAAAAAATTTAAAAAGTCCTGTTTTAAAATAAAGGTGTCAGAGACTTTTCTCAAAATATTCAGGTAATTAACGGGGCCCGTTCATTTTTATTAAACATTTTAAGCTAATGACTGTTAAATATATATATTCTATAATTCAATGATCCTATGGCACAAATGAATTTAACACTCCCTGCAATGGGTGAAGGAATAATTGAAGCTACAATTATTAAATGGCTTGTCCGGGAAGGTGACGAACTACAGGAAGATGATCCTGTTGTAGAGGTAGCAACAGATAAGGTGGATACTGAAATACCCTCTCCTGTAAAAGGCAGACTGATATCTATAGTTGCCAGGGAAGACAGTGTTGTTAAGATAGGAGAAACAATAGCACTCATCGAAACTGATACCGACTCATTCAAAGGCAAGAAAGAAAAAGTCAGGAAGGAAGTTGAAAAGATCCGTGAGGTAATAGAATCTGACAGGAAAGAAAAAAAAGATATTAAAGATACCGGTGAAGCAATGAGAAGCAGAACACCCTCGGGGAAATTCATCTCACCGCTTGTCAGAAGTATAGTTTCACAGGAAAATATAAGTTATTCTGAACTGGACCAACTGGATGGAACAGGAATGGATGGCAGAATTACAAAAGACGATATTCTGAGATACATTGAGGACAGAACGAAAGAAAAAGAGTCAGCCGTAAAAGCTTCTCCGGAACAAAAGCCCGAAGAAAAAATCCCGTCAGGAATTATTGCAGAAGGAGATGAGATAATTGAGATGGACAGGGTTAGGAAACTCATTGCGGAACATATGGTTCTTTCAAAAAAAACCTCTCCGCATGTAAGCTCTTTTATTGACGCCGATGTGACCAGGCTTGTTAACTGGAGAAATAATGTAAAAGACAAGTTTCTTGACTCAGAAGGACAAAAACTAACTTTCACCCCGCTCTTCATAGATGCTACGGCAAAAGCATTATATGATTTTCCTATGGTAAACATATCTGTGGATGGGACAAAGATCATAAAAAAGAAAAATATCAACATAGGTATGGCTACGGCCCTTCCCGATGGTAATCTCATTGTACCGGTTATAAAGAATGCCAATGAAAAAAGTATCACGGGACTGGCAAAAGCAGTTAATGATCTTGCCGGGAGAGCCAGAAATAACCAGTTGAAGCCGGATGAAATAAGAGGCGGCACTTTTACTCTTACAAATTTCGGCACCTACAACAATCTGTCAGGCACTCCCATAATAAACCAGCCACAGGCTGCCATACTGGGAACCGGAGCAATAAGAAAGGTCCCGGCAGTTATTGAAACTCCCGATGGAGACGTGATAGCTATTCGCCATATAATGATACTCTCACTGAGCTACGATCACAGGGTTATAGATGGTGCCCTCGCAGGAAAATTTCTCAACAGGCTGAAAGAAATACTGGAAAACTACTCCCCCGATTTATAAAATTTACGGCAGGATTAAGTTGTTTTGAATAAAATATTACTTTTCGAAAGCAAAAAAGTCAATATTTTTATCAAAGTTTGATATCATTTAATATACGGTTAATAAAAAGGATTGATTACTTGTTTTCCTTTTTGTATTTTCTGTTATATTAGTACTTTTATTAATTGAATTAGAAATCTATAAACCGCCCTGCCAGTGTTACGCCTTATGGTAAACATATGCTATTATTGGGGTTATTCTTATTGTTTATCTGATATTAATTAAAATGATAAAGAGATTTACTCTCCTGATAGTGATTTTATTTACTCTCAACAGTACAGATCTTTTTTCTCAAAGAAAATCTGAAATCAAGTCTCTCTTTTATGAAGCTGAAAGCTGGGTCCTTTACGAGGATTACAGGGAAGCTCTGCCGTCATATATCAGGCTGCTGGAATACTATCCTGAAAATGCCAATATCAAATACAGAATAGGACAGTGTTATATAAATATACCCGGAGAAAAAGAAAGAGCTGTAAGCTATCTTGAAGAAGCTGTGAAAAATATTAACCCGAAATACAGGGAAGGCAAATTCAGGGAAACAGCTGCTCCGTACGACGCTCTCTATTACCTGGCCAATGCCTACAGAATAACCAATCAGCTGGATAAGGCTATTGATACCTACAGGCAATTCAGCCTGAATATGGATCACAGAATATACGATTCCGTGATTGTCAACCACCAGATAAAAAGCTGTTATGCAGCAAAAGAGCTTATGAGCAATCCAATGTTCATTAAGGAACAGAATCTTGGCAGAGAAATAAATGGAGATAATTCGGAATTTAATTCTGTAGTGTCTGATGATGAGAACAGCCTGATTTTCTCCAGAACCGAACCTTTCTATGATGCCCTGCTCTTTTCAAGAAAAAATAGCGATGGCTGGGAGGAACCTGTTAACATGAATGCTATCCTCAAGATCGACAGGTATATTTATCCCACCAGCCTGTCACATGACGGGAATACTCTCCTCCTTTACAACTCTGCCGATTATGACGGGAATATTTTTTCCACAACCAATGAGAATGGTGTCTGGAGTCCTGTTGTCGAATTAAATGACAACATAAACACAAAATACTGGGAATCACATGCTACTCTCTCTCACGATAATAACAGACTGTATTTCTCCAGCAACAGAAAGGGCGGTTATGGAGGTCTTGATATTTATGTCTCAACCCTTGACAATTCAGGAAACTGGGGACCTGCCGTAAATCTGGGCCCGGTAATAAATACCCCCTATAATGAAGACACTCCCTTCCTGTGTGATGACGACAAAACCTTGTTTTTTAGTTCACGCGGACATTTTAATATGGGAGGATACGACATCTTCTGTTCAAACCTGAATGAAGAAGGAGAATGGACAAGTCCCGTCAACCTGGGCTATCCTGTAAATACCACCGATGACGATCTTTTCTTCAAACCGGTAAAAAACGGAAATTCAGGATACTTCGCCAAATATAATCCTGACGGTTTTGGGGGCCAGGATATCTACAGAATAGAAATTTTTTCTGATGATAACCCCAGAGAATTTTTTGTGACAGGAAATGCTCAGGTATCCGGTATAAACAGCATTATCAAAATAAGTGCACAAAAGAAAGAAGCCGGGAAAAAAGCTCTGATCAGTTATACCGATCCTGAAACAGGTAATTTTAACTTCACCGCACCCCACGGCTATTATGACCTGGTATTTGAATCAGAGGACAGTGAACCCTACAGGACCAGTTTCACTCTGCCTCTGTTCAACCCTTCTGACACCTTTTTCCTGACAGATGTAATAATGACCAGGATTGATAACGAAGCCGTCTTAAAAGTAAACAGCGAAAATGAAATAAGGGTTGATAAAGCAGACTCTCTCTTTTTTCCTGTTGATGCCGAGCCCGGCTCACTGCTTTATACAGAACACTGGAATGGCGACTCCCTTATATCATCAGAAAAACACAATACTACTGATTCCTCCTATACCTACATCGTGGCACCTCTGCCGGGAAAAAACAAAATAATATTCAGTCTGACCGATCCTTCAGGGAATATTGCTACCTCAGAGCATATTGTTACACTTGCGACTCCAGCAGATGAGACAAAAATAGAATACCAGGAAGTGACTACAGGCAGACAACAGAAAAGCACCATTGAGGATATTGAAAGTGATAAGCCTGATTCTGCTGAAATAACACAGAAAACAGAAACAACAGTAACTGAAAAGAATGCTGATTCTGCTAAACCCGATACTTTTCCCGAGAAAAAGAAAAGTGTATGCTTCCTGTGGTGGCTTCTGGTGGCTGCCGGCTTAATATTTTTCTTCATGATTATTTATAGAAGAAAAAAGAAAAATGATAGTAAATAATCTAACAAAGCTTTTGCATAAACTGTTAAAAACAGCAGTGATAGAGTTTTTGGTTATTTTTTTCTAAATTTGTTTGTAAAACCAGTAGTTATGCGCAAAATATTTTTTGCCCTGTGTGCCGCTTTCATAATATTATCCTATTCTTTTATATCATCTCAGGATATCAGCCAGTTGCAGGAAGATTTTATAGAAGCAGAATATTTTTTTATGAAAGGTTACTATCCCGATGCCCTTCAGTATTATCTGGGAATATATGAAAAAGCACCTGAAAATGCCAATATTGCTTTTCGTATTGGAGCCTGCTATATGAATATTCCGGGACAAAAAAACCTTGCCATTGATTATCTGGAGACTGCCTCATCAAATGTATCGGCAAAGCACCGTGAAGGGACAATAACTGAAACCTCCGCACCTTACGATGCCCTGTATGAATTAGCCAGGGCATATCTCATCAATTATCATTTCGACAAAGCAAAAGATACTTTCAGAAAATACTCGGAGACGCTCCTTCCTGAAGACAGGGAAAATATTGATTTTATTAACCAACAGATAAAATCCTGCGATATAGCAAAAGAATATCTCGAAAAACCGGTATCCTTTTCAAGGGAAAACATGGGACCGCTCTTCAATGATGAGAAAAATAATTTCAACCCGCTAATCTCTTCCGACGGCAAGTCATTTGCCTATATGGTTTCTCTTAAATTTTATGATGCTATAATGCTGTCAAAGAGGGTAAACGGCAAATGGGCCGCCCCGGTGAATATAACTCCTGAATTACATTCCGACGGGAATATGTATATATCCTGTCTGTCATCTGATGGCAACACTCTTTATCTGTCAAAAAACGATGATTTCAACAGTGATATTTTTACAAGCACCTTCGATGGTTTTGTGTGGAAGCAAACTGTTAAGTTAAACAGCAATATTAACACAAGGTACTGGGAATCCCATGGTTTTGTGACAGAAGACGGTAATACTCTGATTTTTGCTTCAGACAGGCCGGGAGGCTTTGGCGGACTGGATCTGTATATATCAAAAAAAGAGAACAATGACTGGGGACCACCGGTAAACCTTGGTCCCGAAATCAATACCCCTTTTAACGAAGACAGGGCTTTTCTTATCAATCAGGGGAAAACTCTTTTTTTCAGTTCACAGGGACATTCTACAATGGGAGGTTACGACATATTCCGGTCTGACATACAGTCAAACGGCTTATGGAGCCCTCCGGACAACCTCGGTTATCCATTGAACACCCCTGATGATAATATCTTTTTTATGCCATCTGATGATGGTAATTCAGGATACTATACAATGCCTCAGGAACCCGGCACAGAAGGGAAAGAAGACATTTTTAAGATCACATTCAGAAAATAACAATCCGTAACAATGGCCAGCTCCTTTTTAAAAATCACCCGATTTGCCAGAATGAAAGATATTAGATTAAAAAAGACATATATCCTGCTGGTTTTCATCACCACGGGCCTGTTTATCTCTTCTTTTCTGTCAGCACAATCCGGAAAAGAGATGAAAGAGATCTTTTTGCAAGCAGAATCATATTATCTTTATGAAGAGTACGACCTAGCCAATCAGCTTTACCTTTTACTTGATGATCCTGCAAATATGAATATTGCTTATAAAATTGGCACTTCCTATCTCAATATTGCAGATGAAAAAGAAAAGTCCATCCCCTATCTTGAGGCTGCCGTAACAGATGCCAGCTATGATGCAAAAATAAGTTCATTTAAAGAAAAAAGAGCTCCTCTTGATGCTTATTTCTATCTGGCAAAAGCGTATATGATAAATAATGAGCTGGAAAAAGCTATCAGCACCCTTGAGACATTCAAGCGCCTTGCAGGAGAAGTGAAAAGTAAGAAAGGGATACAAAACCTGGATTTCGCTGACCAACAGATTGAAGCATGCAGAAATGCTATACTCTTTAAGGGTAATCCTGCTGTAATAAGTACAAGGCTTCTGTCAGAAAAATTTACCGAAGGAGCTGTCAACCAAAATCCTGCTGTCAGCTTTGATGGCAATACAATAGTGTATACAGAAAAGAGAGGTCTGATCAATACTATTCTTTTTTCCAAAAAAATAAAAGGTATATGGCAACCTCCCGTTGACATAACCGGTCAGCTTAATGCAGGAGAAGATTGCTCAAGCTGTTCTCTCAATTCCGACGGGACACAGCTTTTCCTTTACAAGACTGACAATTACGATGGTAATATATATACTTCCCATTATATTGATGATTCCTGGACTCCCATTGTTAAACTGAACAAAAATATTAACACCAAATATTACGAATCACATGCCTCTGTTTCAGCAGATGGCAGTAAACTCTATTTCACCAGCAACAGGGAAGGAGGATATGGTGGTCTGGATATCTACGTTTCTGAAATAGATACTGAAGGCGAATGGGGCATACCGGTAAATCTTGGGGTAACCATTAATACTCCCTTTAATGAGGATGATCCCTTTATTACCGAAGACGGAGAGACTCTTTTCTTCTCTTCAGAAGGTCATAAGTCAATGGGAGGCTATGATCTGTTTAAAAGCACTCATACACAGGCCGGATGGAGTACTCCGGAAAATCTTGGTTTCCCGGTCAATTCAACCGATGACGATAAATTCCTTCAACCTCATAACAATGGGATGAACGCTTTTCACTCCCGGAAAACTGATTACAAAAAAAGAGATATTTTCTATTTAGGTCTTGAAGGACCCGATGTTAATCTTATCCATGAAATAGCAGGGACATTCCTCTTGAACGATACTATTCTTACAGCTGACAAGAATTGCAGAATAGAGGTCCTTGATAAAATGTCAGGCGACACATTATACAATAGCACTCCCAATCCCGGATCCGGTTCATATAACGTTTCTGTACCTCCCGGCCAATACAGACTCGTTTATTCCGGAAAGGGATACTTTCCACATATCATCGATACAACCATTGTCCCGAAAGAAGACGGGCTAATAGTAGCTATCGACATAACACTTGAAAGGGATTCTTCACTGATACCCAGAGTATATGAAAGGATTAATCCTGAAGAATTCCCTGTTGTTGCTGCAATTGACTCAAACATCCTTGTCAGAAATATGAGGGTTGATGATATAACCGATCAGGATAAGGATGATTCCGGTATACTATATTATACCGTACAGGTCATGGCTCTTTATAACCCTGTTGATGTCAGTCATTTCAAATACATCGACGACATACTCGTCATGTATAATGAAAATGACAAGTTTTACAGGTATACATCAGGCCGTTTTGCAACCCGTGATGAGGCTTCTGCATGGAGAATAAACCTGATTCAGAAAGGATATCCCGAAGAAATCTTCATCAAAAAAGTATCCAGACAATGAACCGAATGCCAAAATGTATTCTGACCGTTCTGCTTTTCGCTTACGGATTTACTGCTGTGAATTCCCAGGTAACTGATAAAACCTTTGCCCGGTCAGTTCAGCAGGCTGATATTTCATTCTATTACGATGAAGACTATCTGACAGCTTCAAGGCTTTATGAACCACTGTACAAAACCTATCCGGAAAACAATAACCTGGCGGCTAAACTGGGGATCTGCTATCTGAATATTACAGGTAAAAAAAAGGAAGCTCTTGAATTACTAAAAAAAGCCTCAGTGAATATTGTCACTGAGGAGAAAGAATACATCGAAGATGGGGAAAAAGCGCCACTTGACACTTATATGTACCTGGCCATAGCTTACCATGTTAACGACAGTCTGGAACAGGCTATCGATCAGTACAATATAGCTAAAGGAAAACTTACTGACAGTGAAGTTTTCAGGGAAGAATACATTGACAAGCAGATTGGCAGCTGCCGTTATGCCATTGAAATGAAGAAAAAACCCGTGAGGATACTGTCAGATCTTTTTACCCCATGGCTTAAAGACTATCCTGGAGCATGCAACCCGGTTATCTCAAAGAATGATTCAATTTTTGTTTTTACCCAAAAAACAGATGGGAAAACCAGCATATTATGCTCAATGAAGGGACAGGAATGGGAAAAACCATCTGATATAACAGAACAGCTTGGAGGTTATGACAGGTTTTACTCAAAATCCATTACCGGAGACGGTAAGTTACTGATCTTATACATGGATGACGGTGGCGATGGGAATCTGTATTTCGCAGAAAGAAAAGACACAACATGGACAAAAATTAAAAACCTTGGGAAACCGATCAATACAATCTACTGGGAATCCAGTGGGTTTATCACTCCTGACGGCAACTCAATGTTTATTTCAAGTAACAGGCCCGGAGGATATGGAGAACTCGATCTGTGGCTTTCAGAGAAACAAGCTGATGGTACATGGGGAGAACCTGTTAATCTGGGAGAGAGGATAAATACACCGTATAATGAAGATACTCCATTCTTTGACCCCGCTAATGATGCACTGATCTTCAGCTCAGAAGGACATGTGACAATGGGCAACTATGATGTCTTCAGGTCAGTTGTCAGAAGCGGTAACTGGACTAATCCTGTTGCCATGCCATATGCCTTCAACACAACCGGCGACAATACTTCTTTTATTCTTAATAATAATGCTCCGGGATTCATTGCCGGATTGTACAATGAAGAAGAAGAAGCATTAAATATCTATGGAATTGTTGGTGTCGATCCTGCTGATGAGCTTACTACTGCAGAAGGATCTGTCATCCTCTCCGATGGTCTGAAAGCCGACCCTGAAAAGGCACAGTTAAAACTTACCGACGCTGCAAAAGGGACACTCATTGAGACCATCCCGCTCAACAGAGACGGAACATTCAAATTTGAATTTAAACCGGGTGAATATAAACTGATAACCAGCCATGAAGGCTATAAGACAGACACAGTACAACTGAGTCTTCCGCTGTACTTTCTCAGTCAATATATGGCTGTAAATCCCAAACTGGTACCACTGGAGGTAGCTGCCGGCAGCTTCCTTTCAATAACGAATATCCTTTTCGAATTCGACAGGTATGATCTGACAACAGAAGCAAAATCAGCTTTGGAAGAAGTAAGATCCATACTGGTCACTTACCCTGATCTGGAAATTGAAGTGGCAGGCTACACAGATGCAAAAGGATCTTCTGCCTATAATCTCAGACTCGCAGACAGACGTGCCCAGGCAGTTATCGATTATCTTACTTCTTCAGCTATCCCTGCATCAAGATTCGTAAAAAAATCGTTTGGTGAATCTAATTTTGCTGCTATCAATAACAATCCGGACGGATCAGATAATCCGGAAGGCAGAAAATACAACAGACGTGTCACTTTCGGGATCGTTGATCCTCAATCGGGAATTATCCTCCGCCAGGATACTTACACTCCTGAACATTTACGGATGGCTTCAGCAAATAAATACAGCATTGTACTCTTACAGACAGACCAGAAACTGAGCTCAGGGTATTTCAGCAACCTGGATCTGCATGGAAGACTCTTCCTGAGAACTATTGAAGCCGAACCGGTATTCGTATACACTGTCGGAGTTTTTTATAATAACTCTGATGCTACACGTTTCCTGTCGCATGTCAGGGAAAAAGGATTCAAGGATGCTTATATAATAAACCATTATGAACTGGGTAATATATCCCGGGAGGCAGCTAAACTGAAACTATCCGGCCTGACAGCACCCTCAGGCAGCGGTATCTATACCATTCAGATAAAAGCTTCCCTATCACCTCTGAACATGAACCTGTTCAATGATATCCGGGATGTAAGGGAAGTCTATGGAGAAGATGGTTATTACAGGTACCTGGCCGGAGAATATCAAAGTATGGCAGATGCAAGAAAAGAACTACAATCAATACAAAAAGCCGGGTTTGGTGAAGCATTCGTCAGAGAACTTAAACTGCTGTTAAATGAATGATCAGATAATATTTTTCTTTTATGAAATGTGATAAAATCAGTCTGAGGGCCCTGGAACCTGAGGATCTGGAATTATTATACAAATGGGAAAATAATGTCTCATACTGGCTGATAAGCAATACTTTCTCACCTTTCTCGAAATACACCCTAAAAAGATATCTGGAGAACTCTCATAAGAATATTTACGAGACAGGTCAGTTGAGGCTTATGATTGATCTGGTAAGGGAAAAGAAAACAATAGGGACAATAGACATTTTTGATTTTGATCCTTTTCATAAAAGAGCCGGTCTGGGTATTCTTATTGCTGACGAAGATGAAAGAAGAAAAGGTTACGCATCAATGGCCCTCAAATGTCTTATAAATTATTGTTTCGATACTCTTCAGCTACACCAGCTCTTTTGCAATATTCTTGAGAACAATCAGGAAAGCATGGATCTGTTCACCAGATTGGGATTTAAACAGACAGGCATAAAAAAAGAATGGATAAAAATTTCCGGGGGATATCTTGATGAATATATGTTCCAGATGATAAATCCCCTTGTTTAAGGTTTTCTGGTATCCCTGTATTCGCCCCTGAAATAATTTATTCCCATTATATCATATCTGTAAGCGAGTGTTTCCAGACGCACAAGAAAATCTTCAAAGTTCTTCAGTCTGGCAGGTGTCCATCCGGTTTCTGCAATGGCAAAGGCTCTGGGGAAAGCCATATATTCAAGATGCTCCGGAGTACTTATATACTCAGTCCATACATTCCCCTGAACACCTGTTATGTATTTTTGCTCATCTGTTGACAGTTCTGCCGGAACAGGATTAAAAGAATAAACTTTTTCAAGAGGCAGGTATCCTCCTATTGAAAGAGGTTGTCCCTCCGGTTCACATTGATAATAATCGAGATAAACAAAATTATTTGGTGTCATTATCACTCTGTGCTTTTGTCTGGCTGCAGCTATACCCCCTTCAGTACCTCTCCATGACATAACAGTTGCTCCCGGAGCAAGTCCTCCCTCCAGTATTTCATCCCAGCCTATGATTTCCTTACCTCTGGAGATAAGGTATTTTTCTATTCTCCTGATAAAATAACTCTGAAGTTCATGCTCATCAGCCAGATTCTCTTCTCTGATCCTCTGCCGGCATAATGGACATTGTTCCCATCTTGTTTTCGGACATTCATCCCCACCAATATGAATATATTTACCAGGGAACAAATCTGCCACTTCTGACAACACATCCTGGAGGAAAACGAAGGTTTCTTCTTTACCTGCACATAAAACATCATGAAAAACCCCCCAGGTAGTTGCCACTTCAAAGGGTCCATCTGTACAGGCTAATTCAGGATAACAGGCCAGTATCGCAAGTGAATGGCCAGGCATTTCTATTTCAGGAATAATTGTGATAAATCTTGAAGAAGCATAATCAACAATATCTCTCACCTCATCCTGAGTGTAATATCCTCCATAGGTAACCCCATCAAAAATATTTGGTTTTTGTCTTGAATGTCCGACTAAGGTTTCCTTCCTGAAAGATCCAATCCGGGTTAGTTCAGGATACTTTCGTATTTCCAGTCTCCATCCCTGATCATCTGTGAGATGCCAGTGGAAGGTGTTCATCTTGTGCAGGGCAAGGATATCAATGTATTTTTTTATTTCCTCAACAGAGAACATGTGTCGTGCTACATCCAGGTGCATTCCTCTGTAAACAAAAGCAGGTTCATCAATTATCTCACAAGCCGGTAAAACAAGTTCCATCCCTTTGATGACATGGCCGGCTTCAACCTCGGGAGGGAGAAGCTGTCTTATACTCTGGACTGCATAAAATAACCCTGCAGGGGTTGCTGCTCTCACTGTAACACTCCTGCGATCTATCTTTATGTAATATCCTTCTGCATTTTTTACAGAGCTGTCTAGAGACATATACACTGATGCCCTGGCATTCCCGGACCCATCTGTTACGGAAATATCCATTCCTGATGAATTACTGATCATTTGGGCCAGAAAATCTGCAGCCACTCTGGTTTCAGTATTAAGAGGTGATACAATTATCCTGCTTCTGTCAGTAAAACTATATGAACCTTTCATCTGTGTAACAGAGAGAGGTGCCGGTATAATGGCAATAGGATGTTTTGTTGTTGTGCCGGTCTGTGATTGGCATCCGGAAATAAGTACCATGCCAATCAGGACTGAGAGGATGACATTTTGCATTATTTATCTGTATTATAACAACATAACAATATAAGACTTTTTTCTTCAGCAATGATCTTTTTCCGTGTTTTTTCAGGGCAAGCTCACAGGCAGGCTCCGGAACAATGTTGTTTCACTGTTCAAACTGAGATGCAAGAAGACCGCATGCAGCCGATATGTCTTGCCCTCTCGATTTGCGTACTGATGCTGAAATGCCTGAAATTGTCAAATTATGTCTGAAGTGTTGCATCCTTTTCTCAGAAGATGATCTGTTCACATCATCAGGTCCGGGATGATAGGGAATGAGATTGACACGTATCCGTGAACCTTTCAGCAATTTGATAAGACCTTCCAAATGATTTTCAGAATCATTAATCCCCTTTATCATAATATATGCAATGCTTAATCTCCTGTCCTTGTGCTTGTCATCGCTTTTCATTATTTCTATTATGTCGATGGCCGGATATGTCTTTTCGACAGGGACAACTGCCCGTCTCTCATCAGGAAAAGGGGAATACAGACTAAAAGCAAGATTGCATGGTGATTCTTTGATAAACTGCTTAACTTTTCCCGTAATACCCACAGTAGATACAGTGATATTCCTTCTGCTTATTGCCAGACCCCATTCCGCCATCATCACAGTACATGCTTTTAAAACATTATCAATGTTATCCATGGGCTCACCCATCCCCATAAAAACAACATGAGTAACAGGCCTGGATAATGGTATGCTGATAATCTGATTGAGTATTTCCCCAGCCGTCAGGTTTCCGTAAAAACCATACCTACCTGTCATACAGAAAGGACAACCCATTCTGCATCCCGATTGCGTTGAGACACAGACTGTGGTTCGTTTACCCTCACTCATCATGACAGTCTCATAACATCTTCCGTCATGTCTCCGGAAAACGGATTTCTGTGTGCCATCAGAAGAGATAAATGACGACTCGGGAAGGAATAATCCGCTTAAGGTATTTTCCTTGATAAACATTTTTAGTTTTTTGGAAAGCTTATTGGATTCCGACAGATCTGATATACCTTTTTTGTAAATCTGATTTGCTGTGGCACGTGCATGATCCATTCTGAAACCTGAGGATTGCATTATCCCATAGATCTCATCAATAGTCAGTCCGCACAGAATTGTTTTATTCATTATCATTTATCAGTACAAAAGTAAGGCTATTATCCATATATTAGTAGTGAGATTATTGTTAAGAAAAATCACGATATTAAAAAAGCAATGGCAGACTGGGATTCGCTGTACATATATTATTTTTCTGGTACAGGTAACGCCCGCACTTCAGCACAATGGATAGCTGAAGAGGCAATTAAAAAAGGTTTACGAACAGATATTCAGTCTATTGACAGACTGACAGGTATTACTTTTCCTGATACAAACAAGAAGAACCTTATTGGCTTTGCCTTTCCCACCCATGGGTTTAATGCTCCTCCTATCATGCTTAAGTTCATAGCAGGTTTCCCGGCCGGTCTCTGTCCTGAAATATTTCTTGTCAATACCAGAGGTGGATTGAAATTATCTAAAATATTTACACCAGGAATGACGGGACTAGCCCTTATTGTTCCGGCTTTTATTTTATGGCTTAAGGGGTACAAATGCATTGGTTTCAGGCCTGTTGATATGCCTTCAAACTGGATATCCCTGCATCCGGGATTAAAAAGAAGTGTTATTATCTCAATATTTAACAGATGTGAAGGTATTGTAAGGCGATTTGCCAACAGAATATTATCAGGTCACAGGGTTTATCGGGGACTCTTTTCTCTGCCTGCCGATTTGCTTATAAGTCCTGTATCTCTGGCTTATTACATAGGAGGCAGGTTTTTCCTCTCCAAGACTTTTGTAGCAAACGATAAGTGTACCAATTGTGGTATATGCATAAATGAATGTCCTACCTCATCTATAATAATGGTTAATGGCAGGCCATACTGGAAACTCACCTGCGAAAGCTGTATGAGATGTTTGAATAACTGTCCCGAAAGAGCTATAGAAACGGCTCATGTCATGGCCACTTTTTTCATTATTTTTATTAATGCCGTAAATATTCACTTATTGTTATTGATCACAGAGGCTACAGGCATAAGTCCATCTGCTTTATGGTGGGAAATAATTTCACAGTTTATCAGTATTGCAGTGATGGTAGCCGGTGTTACATTATTATATAAAATACTGCATTATATGATGGGGTTCAAACCCTTTCAATATCTTGTTCGTTTCACTTCTCTCACTACCTGGCCTTTCTGGAGGAGATATAAATACGTTAAAGAGAAAGAGAAAGAAAAAACCAACAAGAAAACACAAACAAGAGTGCCCGTAAGGAACCTTCTCAGATAGAACTTTCGGCCAGAGCAAAATACATCCCTACAGAAAACCCAGGTTCTTAAGGTAAGGCTCAATATCCGGCTCATGCCCTCTGAAATTAACATACATGGTCATTGGATCCATTATCCCGTTTTTCTCAAGGATATTTTTCCGGTATGATTCAGCTGTGGCTCGGTCAAATATACCCTTTTCCTTAAAGGCTTCAAAAGCATCACTATCAATAACGGCAGCCCAGGTGTAACTATAATAACCCGAATCGTAACCACCCGTTATATGAGTGAAGTACGTACTCCTGTAGCGTGGCACTATTTCCGGAATAAGCCCCAGTTTTTCCAGGTAATCCTTTTCAAAAGTCTGTATATCTACTTCTGCCGGAGCCTCCAGGGTATGGTATGCCATATCCAGAAATGAAGCAGCATATATCTCAACATTTGAAAAACCCTGGTTAAAGTAGCTACTGTTTATTATCTTTTTAACAAGTGTTTCCGGAATAGTCTCTCCGGTCTGATAATGTTTTGCATACAGATTGAGCATCTCCGGTCTGGTAACCCAGTGTTCCAGTAGTTGTGATGGCAGTTCTACAAAATCCCTGGCCACATAAGTGATATTATAGCTGTTTTTGTTTGACAGTGCATCAAGAGCATGTCCAAACTCATGAAAAACAGTCGATACTTCGTCGAGGCTGAGAAGTGCCGGCATATTACCGGCAGGGGGAGTAAAATTAAACACTGTTGACACAACAGGTTTTACCTCATTATTATCGCTGTCTATTCTGTGTATACGGTAAGTCATACACCATGCTCCCTGACGTTTACTCTCCCTGGGGAAGAAATCCATATACAAAACTCCGCAATGTGAACCATCTTCCTCCTTTACTTCATAAGCTCTGGCATCAGGATGTGGAAGAGGAACATCAGATAATAGTGTAAAGCTAAGGCCAAAAAGTCTGTTAGCCAGCGTAAATGCACCCTCCACTACATTATCAAGAAGGAAATATGGTTTTAATTCTTCTTCATCAAGATCGTATTTTTCTTTCCTCAGCTTTTCTGCATAATACCACCAGTCAGAAGGTTCAAGTCTGAAACTGCCTCCTTCCCGGTCAATTATCTGTTGCATCTCTTTCACCTCCTGCCTGGCAACCGGAATAGCCTTATCCCACAAATCGTTAAGGAGGCTAAAAACATTGTCCGGCTCTTTTGCCATCCTTGGCTCGAGAACCAGATGAGAGTGAGTCCTGTAGCCAAGAAGTGCAGCACGTTCAGCTCTCAGCCTGACAATTTCCGCCAGAATATCATTATTATCATTTTCATTCCCGTTATTCCCCCTGTTAATATATGCATTAAAAATCTCACGGCGAAGATCCCTGTCCGGGGAATACTGGATAAAAGGGAAAATGCTCGGCCGCTGGGTTGTAAAAGCCCACTTACCCTCAT
>DAINPM010000004.1:84228-85780 GCA_036743455.1 Bacteroidales bacterium
GGATAATTTTGGTGAGATTTCCATTTCAATGGCCTGCAAAGAATCATTTGTATTTGCCGATGTCTGACCATAAAATATATTTGTTACTGTATTCAGAAGTTTATCACTCCGGTCAAGAGCTTCAACAGTGTTGGCAAAAGTAGGATCCTCAGGATTATTAACAATCTCACTGACAGCCTTCCTCCCTTCTTCCATCCCTCTTTCAAAAGCCGGCATATAATGCCTGGCCGCTATCTTTTCGAAAGGCGGAACGTTAAATGGAGTTTCGAACTCACTGAAGAAAGGATTTGTTTTGTCAACCGCTTTCTCATTATTACAGGAAGGACTTATCAACATAATACAAAAAGCTGCAAAAATAAATGATCTTAAATTCTTTTTCACGGTAGTACAAATTATCAGGTTAATGGAACAGATTTTTTTCAAAAATATGATTTTCCATTAAAAATTAAGGTGATAATTCAAATTTTAAATAAATTAGCATGTGCTAAAAGGTATAACGTGCTAAATCTTTATTATCATGAAACAATCGCTGCGTTTTGTATTATGTACCCTTACCTGTCTGATTTCCCTTTCATTTTCCGTTTTACACGGGCAACAAGTTATCTTTTCCGAAGATTTTTCAGGTTTCACAACGGGTACTCATGCTTCTCCCTCTACAAGTGATGCTTCAGGTTCACTTGACACAAAAACTCTTATCCCCGGCTGGACTGGCTATAAAATATATCCTGCAGGAGGTGAAATTAAGTTAGGTACAGCCTCAATAACCGGCTGGATTGAGACACCCGTGATAGATTTCTCCGGTCTGGATGCCGGACTAATGCTTGAATTTGATATATGTTGCTGGCCGGGTGATGCTTCAGAGGTAATTGTTTTTCTAAATGATCAGCAATTAGGGGATCTGATAGAACCTTCTGAGGAATATGAAAAAAAGGTAATCCCTCTTACTCCGGGTATTACAAACGGGAAAATCCGTTTTGAAGCTCAGGCAAAAAGGTTTTTTCTCGATAACATAGAAATAACAAGTGATGAAGCCACTTATATAAGAGATATAAGCGACTCTTTTGTCCGTAATCAATTATTCCCCAATCCTGCAAAAAACATTATCAGTTTAAGAAATATTGAAGGATGCTTAAGTATTGAGATAGCGGATATAAATGGCACTATAATCAGACAAATATTTCTATATGATAAGGGTGAAACATGTATTTCTGTTGAAGATCTGCCACCATCTGTGTATTTCGTTATACTGCAATATCCGGACTGTAGAATAATCCGTAAGTTTATAAAAATCCCATAATGGCGTTTTAATATCCTTTTCTTTTTTTGCTTAATAACAAATTCTTTTAATAAAAATCATCATTTTTGCATGATGGTTGAGATCTCTGATTACAGATCTCAAGAGGTGACAGAGTTACCATGGCTATGATTTATCAACCGGAGAGATGGCAGAGTGGTCGAATGCGGCGGTCTCGAAAACCGTTGTCCGCCATCCGGCGGACCGGGGGTTCGAATCCCCCTCTCTCCGCAAACAGGTCCATAACCGTACGCCAAA
>DAINPM010000005.1:0-31843 GCA_036743455.1 Bacteroidales bacterium
CTTTTATAAAGGCATGAATAATATCAATAAGCGTAGTAAGTTGATCCCGAAAACCCGGTAAGGCATCAGCTATGAGCTTTTATGATAGAAAGAGTATAGATGAAAGATATAGAATTCAAGGCTCTGTTACACTGCGCATTAAGACCCTTTTAGGGGGTAGGGGGGTCAGACAGGCAGAAAGTGTTCCCGCCAGGGTAGTGAAAGCTAACATTCCGGTGTCAGAAAAGCAATAATTAGTGTTTTTACGGAAGAATATTCCGGAAATAATTATATCAAATATATTTTAGGTGTCTTTTGCACAGGAAAGGTGACAGCATTAAATGTACATAGAAAAACGATCTGCGGAAGAGTGTTTTCCTGCAGATCGTTTTATTATCAAAAGAACAGATTTTGTTTTCTCTTTTGGAAGGAGAATCTGTTGAAAGTTTCCGGTATAAAGGAGAATTATTCTCCTCTGATAGCTTCTATACCCGGAAGTTTTTTGCCTTCCATATATTCGAGCATTGCTCCTCCGCCAGTGGATACATAGCTCACTTTATCGGCCAGTTTGTTTTTATTGACAGCTGCCACTGAGTCACCTCCGCCGATAAGGCTGAAAGCTCCCTTTGATGTAGCTTCGGCTATGGCTTTGGCTATGGCAGTAGTCCCTTTTGAGAATTTCTCCATCTCAAAAACACCCATAGGTCCGTTCCACAGGATTGTTTTTGAATTCATTATTACATCAGTGAATTCTTTTATGCTCTTTTCAGCTATATCCAGTCCCAGCCATCCGTCCGGGACAGCATCCACATCTGAAACAGAAGTATCGGCATCATTATCAAACTTGTTGGCATTAAGGCTGTCGACCGGAAGTAAAAGATTGACACCTTTTTCCTTTGCTTTTTCCATGATCTTCATTGCAAGGTCCAGTTTATCTTCTTCACAAAGAGATTTGCCAATGTTTCCACCTCTGGCTTTGATAAAGGTATATGTCATTCCTCCTCCGATAATAAGATTATCAACCCTGTTAAGCAGGTTTTCGATAAGCATTATTTTGTCAGACACTTTCGCCCCTCCCATTATTGCGGTGAAAGGGCGTTGTGCATTATTCAGTACTTTATCCATTGCAGCCAGTTCACTGTTTATGAGAAAACCGAACATCCTCTTGTCAACAGGGAAATAATCAGCTATAACAGCTGTACTGGCGTGGGCTCTGTGAGCTGTACCAAAAGCATCATTTACATATACATCAGCATAAGCAGCCAGTTTTTTTGCCATCTCTTTCTGTTTCAGCTTCAGTTCAGCCTTTGCAGCCTTCTTTTCCTCATCTGTTGCTGTATCAGGCAAGACCGGCTTACCTTCCTCTTCAGGATAAAATCTCACATTCTCAAGCAAAAGGATTTCACCGGGTTTAAGAGCAGCCGACATACTGACAGCTGACTCACCGAGACAATCATCTGCAAACAAAACTTTTTTACCAAGATGTTTCTCAAGAACAGGAAGAACAGGTTTGAGGGAAAATTTTTCCATTCTGCCCTTTGGCCGGCCAAGGTGTGACATCAGTATAACGGATCCACCATCACCAACTATCTTTTTTATCGTGGGCAGTGCTCCCCTTATTCTTGTATCATCAGTAACCTCTAAGGTCTCTTTGTCAAGCGGCACATTGAAATCTACCCTTACAATTGCCTTTATCCCTTTGAAATTGAAATCCTGAATCATTTTCATATATCAATCTGTTTTAATTTAATATTTTCAAAGATTTTGAGAATACAAACCTAATTAATTTTATAAAATGTGTAAAAAAACTGATGCAAAAAACCCGTATGCGGGATATATTTTTATTAAATGTAAATAATTTCCATGGCAAAATCAATACTGTATTTTGATTATCTGATATTTACAAACCGGAAGGTATAAGTTGAAAGTGAAAATATGTTTTTCTTGTGAACCACTAAAGGATTGCAATTGTTTAATAATTGTAAAAAGTTTAATTAATTTTGAAAAGTTATGGCAACAATCACACTACAGGGAAATCCTGTCAATACATCAGGTAATCTTCCGTTAAAAGGCAGTAAAGCCCCAGGTTTTACACTGGTTAAATCAGATCTTGGGTCTCTTTCTCTCAGTGATCTGAAAGGCAAAAAGATCCTTCTGAACATATTTCCCAGCCTTGACACCTCTGTATGTGCCTCATCGGTACGTAAGTTTAACGCGGTAGCTGCTGAAAAGCCGGGGATCACTGTTCTTGCAATTTCAAAGGATCTTCCTTTTGCCCATGACCGGTTCTGTACTACGGAAGGGATCAATAATCTTATCACTCTCTCAGGGTTCCGCAACAAATCTTTCGGAAAAGACTATGGCATTGACATTATTGACGGACCTCTTGAAGGATTATATGCAAGAAGTATTGTGATAATTAATGAAGAAGGTACAATAATATATACAGAGCTTGTTCCCGAAACAACACAGGAACCTGATTATGACAGTGCTTTGAAAGCATTATGAGATTTTCGCAGATACCCGGACACAAAGAAACAATAGAAAAGCTTATCCGTTCCGTTTCCATGGAAAGGGTTAGTCACGCCCAGCTTTTTTCAGGACCGGAAGGATGCGGATCGCTGGCATTGGCCCTTGCTTATGCCAGCTTTATAAGTTGCGAGAACAGGAAGGAGAACGATTCCTGCGGTGGGTGTAAGTCATGCATCAAATATGACAAACTGATTCATCCCGACCTCCATTTTGTATTTCCTGTCGCCAAAACCAAAAAAGAAAGTGATCCAATAAGTAACTCATTTCTGAAAGAATGGCGGGAGTTCGTCAACAAGTCTCCTTTCTTTACAATTAACAACTGGCTTGATTACATTGAGGTCGGCAATGCACAGGGACTAATCTTCGTTTCAGAAGCTGCTGAGATAATAAGAGTACTCAGTCTGAAAACTTTTGAATCGGATATTAAGATTATGATTATCTGGTTGCCGGAAAAGATGCACATCGCCACAGCCAATAAACTGTTGAAAATAATTGAGGAACCACCTGATAAGACATTGTTCCTTCTCGTTTCTGAGGAACCTGACAAAATTATTCCTACTATCCTCTCCAGGTGTCAGCATATAAAAATCCCCGCTTTTAAAGACAATGAAATAACAGATTACCTGGTCAACAGATATCAGTGTGACTCATCAAAAGCAGCTGAGATAGCGGGAATAGCCAATGGAAATATTATACGGGCCATTAACCTCTTTCAGAATCAGGAGTCATCCAGAGAAAATCTTGATTGCTTCAAAAGTCTTATGAGATATGCCTGGAAACGCGATGTCCTGTCAATCATTAAATGGTCTGAAGATGTTACAGCAAAAGGAAGAGAGGCTCAAAAAAGCTTTATTTCCTATTCCCTGCATTTATTGAGAGAGAATCTGATGCTTTCTCTCGGTCAGAAAAAAAATAAACTTGTTTATATGGGCCATGATGAAAATGCTTTCTCGGAAAAATTCCACCCTTTTATCAACCCGGGAAATGTTTATTCCCTCACTGATGAATTCAATCTTGCTTATTCGCATATTGAAGCCAACGGGAATGCCAGAATAATCTTTCTCGATCTTGCCCTAAAGGTTGTAAGGTTGATACGCTGAATAGTTGATAATAATTGACATTAACGCTTTTATTAACTACTTTTGCGTGATAAATTCAGAATCGATTTTATATGACCAATAAAGAAGAACTGTCGGAACACAGTGATGAGGAAAGCATTTCGCCGGAATTATCATATAAACCGGGGTACAATAAACTTGACTCATATAACTGGCTTCACGAGTTGCCAGGCTGTTCCGAAGAAAATGATATAGTTGAGGTTCGCTTTAAAAATACCCGCAAGGGCTTTTACAAAAATGTCAATTTACTTAATCTCCAGACAGGAGATATCGTAGCTGTTGAAGCTTCTCCCGGTCATGATATCGGCAGGGTTTCCATGACAGGATGCCTTGTCAGACTTCAGATGAAAGAGCTGAGATCTCCTCTTCAGGAAGAGGAGCTTAAAAAAGTATACCGCAAAGCCAGGCCTGTCGATTTACAGAAATGGGAAGAAGCTAAAATGCTTGAAACACCTACTATGCTACGTTCCAGGCAGATAGCTGAAGAACTGAAACTGAACATGAAAATAGGAGATGTCGAATATCAGGGTGATAAAACAAAAGCTATTTTCTATTATATAGCCGATGAGAGAGTCGATTTCAGACAACTGATAAAAGTATTGGCTGAAGAGTTCAGGGTAAGGATTGAAATGCGCCAGATAGGAGCCAGACAGGAAGCAGGCAGGATAGGAGGCATTGGACCCTGTGGGAGAGAATTATGCTGCTCTACCTTCATAACAAATTTCATGTCTGTCACAACAACCCATGCTAAATACCAGGAGCTGTCCCTTAATCCTCAAAAACTTGCAGGACAATGTGGTAAACTGAAATGCTGCCTGAACTATGAACTGGATTGTTATGTAGACGCTCAGAAATCATTTCCTCCAAAAGATATACCTCTGGAGACAAAAGAAGGAACAGCTTACTTTCAGAAAATGGAAGTGCATAAAGGACTATACTGGTACACCCCTGACCCACAGACATCAATCAACCTGATACCTGTACCGGTACAAAGAGTCAGAGAGATACAAGCTATGAACAAAAAAGGTCAGAAAGCAGAAAAACTGCTTGCAGAAGACCTTTCCCAGGATAATAATTCCGGATCAAAAGATCTCCTCAGTGACAATAATCTCAATCGCTTCGATTCGACTGAACCGGGAAATCGTCATTTTAAACGCTCCGGGAAAAAGAAAAACAGAAGGAAAAATGATAAGAGAAACAAATAAGAGCCTGTTTATCATATTTGCTGTCTCACTTATACTATTGGCTCCTTCATGCCATAGCGATCTCTTATTTACCGATTCCGTTGTTATGCCGGGAAACACATGGGAGCTGTCACATACCCCTGAATTTTCTATGCTTGTGTCCGACACTGCAGTCAATTCAAATGTGCATTTTACAATAAGAACCGGTTCCGACTACCCTTTCCGTAATATCTTTCTTTTCGTAACTACTACCTCGCCCGACGGACAAAGTATCACAGACACACTTCAATATGACCTGGCTGATGAAAGAGGCAACTGGTACGGCAAAGGCTTCGGAGATGTCCATGAAATGGATCTCCCTTATAAAACCAATGTCTTCTTCCCCTTAACAGGTACCTGGGTCTTCAAAATAAGCCATGGCATGAGAATGACACAGCTTAAAGGTGTTTACGATTTCGGTATAAGGGTTCAGAAAGTCAATAAATAATTTAAAAACAGTGGGGAAGAATAAGCTTGCCAAATGGGCCGAAATGGAAAGCTTTGATAATGTTATCCAACCGGCAATTACAGGTCAGTCAGACATATCCCACCCTCTCCGGGGTAAGTGGAATACAAAAATCTTTCATAACAACAATCCGCTTATTATTGAACTGGGCTGCGGAAAAGGTGAATATACAACAGGCCTCTCAAAAATAAAACCCCAGGCTAATTATGTAGGTGTTGATATCAAAGGGGCCCGGATGTGGAGAGGTGCCAAAACTGCACATGAAAACAAGATCATAAACGTCGCTTTTCTGAGAACAAGAATAGAATTCATAAACTCTTTCTTCGACGAAGACGAAGTGAGTGAAATATGGCTTACCTTCCCTGATCCCCATCCCGGTAAAAAAAATTCCAATAAAAGGCTTACCTGCCCGTGGTTCCTGAACAAATACCAAACTTTCCTGAGAGATAACGGTCTTATACATCTTAAAACAGACAACAAGGATCTTTTTACCTATACCCGATCAGTCGCTCAAAGGAATCATCTTGAAATCCTTGCTGCCACAAATGACCTGCATGCTGAATATCCGGAAGACAACATCCTGTCGATCAGAACCCATTACGAAAACATCTTTGTCAATGAGGGTATGAAAATCAATTATCTCTCTTTCAGGTTACCTAAAAACAGAATTATTGAATGATCCAGATGCTGTGTTTCTTATCCAACAAGCCAAAATAATCTTCTCAGGGATTTCTGTAATATTTCAATAAAAAACTATTACAGTGATTCTGTTTAATGCACCCTGGGGATTGATAAGGTGAAAAGATATTATCTATGGATGGAAGACCTGCTGGTTGAACATATTATCCTGTTTTGTGTTTAACTGAAAATGATGTAAAATTGCGTTCACATAAAAAATAACCCCGACAATGATTTCAAATGACAGCATACTGGAAGCTCTGAGAAAAGTTATACATCCTGAAAAAGGGAAAGATATAGTTTCTTTAGGTATGATTCGTGGAATTGATTCGGGAGAAAAAGGGATATCCGTCATCATTGAACCGGAAAGGCCAAACGATCCTTTCATCTCTTCCCTCAAAAGCTCAGTTGCCAGGGTGCTCAAAGATACTTTCGGACCAGACACAATGATCTCAAATATTGAGATACGTTCTCAGAAAACAGTGGGACAAACAAAAGAAGTTGTGAGATTGTTGCCGGAAATAAAAAATATTGTGGCAATTTCTTCCGGAAAGGGAGGAGTGGGAAAGTCAACAGTAGCTGTTAATCTTGCCATAGCTCTTGCCCGGAAGAAATTCAGTGTTGGTCTTCTGGATGCTGATATTTTCGGGCCTTCTGTCCCAAAAATGTTTGATGCCGATAACTACAGACCGGAAGTTATCAAAAGAGACGATAAGGATATTATAGTGCCTCTGATGAAACACGGGGTAAAAGTGTTGTCGACAGGTTTTTTTGTTAAACCTACTGATGCTGTTGTATGGAGAGGTCCTATGGCTTCAAATTTCCTTAAACAGCTGATTGAACAGGGCGACTGGGGTTCTCTTGATTATCTTCTTATTGATCTGCCTCCCGGAACAAGTGATATACATCTCACTCTGGTCCAAGAAGTTGCCGTTACCGGTGCCGTGATAATAACAACACCTCAGGAGGTAGCTCTGGCAGATGCCATAAAAGGTATTGCAATGTTCAGAAGTAAAAAAATCAATGTCCCAATACTGGGCCTTATTGAAAACATGTCGTGGTTCACACCGGCTGAACTGCCAGAGAACAGGTATTATATCTTCGGAAAAGAAGGCGGGAAAAAACTGAGTGAAGAAACGGGAGTCCCATTACTGGGTCAGATACCTGTCATACAAAGTATTTGTGAAAACAGCGACAAAGGACATCCTGATGTACTGGATGATTCTCCTGCCGGAGATGCTTTTTTGTCAATCGCAGGAGAACTGGTTAAAAGAGTCGACAGAAGAAACCTTGAAGAAAAACCCACAGAAAAAGTAAATATCAATAAATAAACAGATAAAAAATGTCAGAAACCAAAACAATAAAAGAACGCGTCACGGAAGTGCTAGAAAAAGTAAGACCTTATCTTCAGTCAGATGGCGGCGATATTGAATTAGTAGAAGTCACCGATGATCTGGAAGTAAAGGTTAAGCTTAAAGGAGCCTGCCAGGGATGCCCTTTCAGTATGCAGACACTTAAGGCCGGGGTTGAACAGGCTGTCATAAAAGAAGTACCCGAAATAAAAAGAGTTGTCTCCGTCTGATATAACAACACTCCAAATTTAATTACCTTTGAATACTATAATCTGTGATTAATCAGTTTATAGTATTAAAAGTTGTATATTGACTTTTGTCAAAGCATCATATAAGTTACTTGCCTGGTTGTTGTTACTTCTCCTGCCTGTAAGCTGTTCAGTAGAGAAAAATACCAGTGCAACACGTTTGTATCATGGCCTGACCGCTAAATACAATATCTATTTCAATGGTAATGAAAGCTTTAAAGCTGGATTGCTGAAAATTTCCAATCAGTACGAGGATGATTATGGCGATCTTCTGAAGGTTTTTGAATTCAGTGATCCTTCCACTGCTTCTTTGTGTGCAGCAGACATGGAAATTGCCATTCAGAAAGCTTCAAAACTCATCTCTCTTAAATCCATTACTGCAAGGCCTGAAACAAAAGGGAGAGAATCAGATATAGAAACTGATCTCCTTAACAGGAAAGAATACAATGAATGGGTCGACGACAGTTATCTGCTAATAGGTAAAGCACGCTTTTATAAACATGAATTCGATGAAGCTGAAACAGTTTTTAACTATTCCATAAAAGAGGCAAACGACCCGCTTATCAGAACGGAAGCAACACTATGGCTCGCAAGAATATATAACGAAGCAGGAAAATACCCTGAGGCTTTTCGCCTGCTTAATGAACTCGACATCCCGGAAAAAGCCAAAAAATCTTTAAGGGCAATGTATTATACAACTCTGGCCGATCATTTCATCAAACAAAAGAAATATTCCGAAGCTATTCAGCCTCTCGATATTGCAAGCAAACTGGTTTCCGGAAAGAGGCAAAAATACAGACTTACTTACCTCCTTGCCCAGATAAACGGACTTGAAGGAAACTCATTGCGGGCTATCGATCTGTATAAGAAAGTAATACGGATGAATCCTCCTTACGATGTTGAATTCAATGCCCGTATTAATATTGCCGGAGTCTTTGACGTCAACACCGGGAATCCGGCATATATCCGCAAACAGCTTGAAAAAATGCTGAAAAACAGCAAGAATAAGGATTATCTCGATCAGATATATTACGCACTTGCCAATCTGTCAATGAAAGAAGGAAAGGAGGAAGAAGCCATAACCTACCTCAGAAAATCTGTTGCATCCACATCAGGTAATGAGAATCAGAAAGGACGTTCATACCTCTCTCTCGCTAATCATTATTTTGAAAAAAATGACCTGATGAGGGCAGGTAAATATTATGACAGTACTGTCTTTTTCCTTGATAAACAACATCCTGATTACCAGATGTTCAAAACAAGATCACAAAACTTAAACGCTGTTGTATCCCAGCTGACTATAATACAGACTGAAGACAGTCTGCAAAAAGTCGCTGCTATGTCTGAAAATGAAAGAAATAAATATATTACTTCCATAATAAATGAGATAATACAGTCGGAGAATGAAGGAAGACCTTCAGAATATGCTGACCGTTTCAACATAGGACAGTACTACGAAAACCAGATGCGTTTTCAGGATAACATTGATCAGGAAGGGAAATGGTATTTCTATAATCAGTCGGCTCTAACATTTGGAAGAACTGAGTTCCGGAGGCGCTATGGCGACAGAGAACTGGAAAATAACTGGAGGAGGTCAAATAAAGCAAGCGTATCTCTTTCACAGACTGATGAATACAATAATGGTCCGGAATCAATAGATCAGGACACCCTGACTGCTGTTGCCGACTATAAAAGTCCGGAATTTTATCTCCGTAATCTGCCTCTGACCGATTCCCTTCTTGCCATCTCAAATAACCGGATAGCCAATGCTTACCTGAATGCAGGAAAAGCTTATTCAGAAAAAATATCCGACCCGAAGAATGCTTCAGAAATGTTTGAAAATATTTTGAGAAGATATCCTTCTCATTCCCTGGTGCCTGAAGCCCTCTACCTCCTATACAGAACCAATCTTGACGGGAATAAAGCCCTGGCTGAAACATACCGGCAACGACTCCTTGAAAAATATCCTGAAACAGAATATGCCCTGATACTGTCTGACCCCGACTATTTCAAAAAGAAAGAGGCTGAAACCAGAAAAGCTGAGGAATTATATGCCAAAGCTTACGAGCTGTACACTTTAGAAAATTATACCTCTGCCTCCTCTCTCTGTGAAGAAGGACTGACAACATACGGACAGGAAGCCCTCGCTCCTAAATTCCAACTTCTTAAAGCATATATCACCGCCAGAATAAGTGACGAAAGAGCCTTCAGGAAAGAACTTTCCACTGTTATAAACCAATGGCCTTCCAGTGAAGAAAGTATCAGAGCAACTGAGATAATATCTTTCCTCGACCAGTCAGTCCCGGAGCTTAAAATTGAAGAAGACAAGGAGATTGCCCGGGAACTGTTCAGAATTGATACTGCGCGCACTCATACTTTTTCCTTGATTATAGCTGATCCGGCTTTCGATATCAACCAGGCCGCATTCGATGTAATTAGCTATAATATAGATACATATACCAACATGAATTACCGTACCGAAGGAACACTGATAGGAAATGATTTCATAATGATCAATGTATCGGGCTTTAAAAATTATACTGAAGCAATAGAATATTATCATAATTTCAATATTAAAGAACACATAAGAAATGCTGAAGAAATAAGAATGTTCTCCTTTATCATCAGCGATGAAAACCTCGCTGTACTGAACAGGGAAACCAATCCCGAACAATACCTCCTCTTCTTCAGTGAAAATTATCTTAAAAACATTGACCACAGGTAGTTCTTCTGCCCCTTTTATTAAAACATATTGGTTAGTATGAATTTCGGAGGTATCTTTACTGCATGAGAAAAATAAAGATACTCTGGACTGACGATGAGATTGAGATTCTGAAACCCTATATCCTTTTCCTTGAAGAAAAAGGGTATGAAATTGATACATGTTCAAACGGGACTGATACCATTGATCTTGTTAAACAGAATAACTATGATGTTATTTTTCTCGATGAGAATATGCCGGGATTGAGTGGTATAGAGACCCTCAGACATATCAAGGATGTAAGGAACGAAATTCCGGTGGTAATGATTACCAAAAGCGAGGAAGAAGATATTATGGAAGCAGCTATCGGATCAGAGATAGCCTATTACCTTATAAAACCTGTAAAGCCCAAACAGATCCTTCTTGCAATAAAAAAGATCGTCGACCAGAAAAGGCTTATTACAGAAAAAACTGCTACCGATTACCGACAGGAGTTCAATCATATCGGAGACATGATTTCATCGGCTTCCTCTTTCTCTCACTGGACAGACCTTTACAGGAAACTGGTACGATGGGAGCTGGAACTTGAAAAATCAGCCGATACGGGCATGCCCGAAATACTTAGTAACCAGGAACATGAAGCCAATGCTGCTTTCTCAAAGTTCGTGGCCGGTAATTACATTTCCTGGCTCATAAAGGAAAAAAACCAGAAGCCTCTGCTCTCTAATTATCTTTTTCGTGAGAAAATATTTCCACATCTGAGCAACAACACACCTCTGTTTTTTATTCTTATAGATAATATGAGGTACGATCAATGGAGATCAATAAGTACTGAAATGTCAGATTATTATCGCATTGCGGAAGAAGATATATATTTAAGTATCCTGCCTACCGCAACCCAGTACAGCAGAAATGCAATATTTTCAGGACTTATGCCTTCTCAGATTGCCAGCCTTATGCCACAATACTGGATACATGATGATGAAGATGAAGGGAAAAACAATTTTGAGGAAGAACTTTTCAGGAACCATCTCGAACGCAAAAACATAAAAATCAAATGGTCATATAATAAAATAAGCAGTAATCCCGAAGGTAAAAAACTAAATGACAAAATACAGCAGCTCTTAAGTAATGACCTCAATATACTTGTATACAACTTTGTTGACATGCTTTCACATGCCAGAACAGATATCGGGCTTATCAGAGACCTTTCAAATGATGAAGCTGCATACAGAAGCCTCACAAGATCATGGTTTATACACTCCCCTCTCTTTGAACTGATAAGGATATTATCTTCAAACAGGGTAAGAATAATTTTCAGTACCGATCACGGGACTATCAGAGTTCAGAATCCGGTAAAGGTGGTAGGAGATAAAAAAACCTCTCCCAATCTTCGCTACAAAATGGGAAGAAATCTGCAGTATGACCCCCGGGAAGTGTTTGAGATAAAAGAACCAGGAAAAGCCGGTCTTCCCAGATTAAATATCAGCTCAAAGTATATCTTTGCACTGAACAAGGATTTCCTCATCTATCACAATAATTATAATTATTATGCAGGCTACTACAGGAATACTTTTCAGCACGGAGGTATTTCGATGCAGGAAATGCTTCTCCCTGTTGCCCTTCTTGAACCGGCTGACCAATGATATTACCTGTAAAAAATAAAAAAGAGCTCCTTCCGGCTGCTGAAAAAATTCTTGAGTACGCAGGAAAAAGAAAAATATTTGCTTTGTATGGTACTCTTGGAGCAGGTAAGACAACTCTTATAAAGGCGATATGTGAACTCCTTGGTACATCAGATATTGTCAGCAGTCCTACATTTACTATAGTAAACGAATACCGCAGACTTAACGGAGAGCCCTTGTATCACATTGATTTCTACAGGATAACTAAATATGAGGAGGTATTTGATTTCGGTATTGAAGAATATCTTTCAGCCGGAGTATATTGTCTTATGGAATGGCCTGAGATTATAGAAAATATGCTTCCTGAGAATACTTTGAGGATAAGGATTGATGTGGCAGAAAATGAAGAACGTTTGTTTGATATAGTATAAGAGCATAGTCATCTTGATGCTATGCTTCAATTTTTATAACTTTGACTACCTAAGTTCCCCTCTGAGATGAATGAAAAAGGCAAAAGCGGAAAAATGAATTTTGGCAACAGTGCATTTATGCCAAAAGAAGAACAACTTGAGACAGCTGTAAGGTACCGAAAGATAACAATCGGTATTCCATGCGACACCAAAGATGAAGAAAAGAGAGTTGCTCTCACCCCGGAAGCTGTCAACCTGCTTGTAGAGAGTGATAATGAAGTAATTGTTCAGAAGGGGGCCGGTGCCGGGGCCAACTACACAGACAAGGATTACAGTGAGAACGGGGCCATAATCACTGATTCAGCAGCCAGAGTTTATGGAGCAGATGTAGTAATAAAAGTAGCCCCTTTCACAACAAAGGACTCCGATTATTTAAAAGGCAATCAGGTTATTATTTCCTATCTCAATGTTCTTCGACTTGCAGAAGACACTCTTGGAAAACTTGTAAGGAAAAAAGTTACTGCCCTTGCTTTTGAAAGAATACGTGACAGCAGTGGCGTTATGCCTGTCATAGAATCGATGAGTGAGATCAGTGGTGTAACATCAGTTTTGATAGCTTCCGAATATCTCAGTAATTATCATGGAGGGAAAGGCGTTCTTCTCGGAGGTATAACAGGTGTCACCCCAAGCGAAGTAGTCATTCTCGGGGCAAACACTGCAGGAGAATATGCTGCAAAAGCGTCTCTTGGACTGGGTTCTCAGATAAAGATCTTCGATAGCTCCCTGCAACGGCTTAAACGTTTTGAATCAATAATAGGACAAAGACTTCAGACCTCGGTCTTCCATCCTCAGGTACTTAAAAAAGCTCTGAAATCGGCAGATGTATTAATAGGTGCCCTTGATCTTGAAAACCTTAAGCCTTTCTATCATGTAACGGAAGACATGGTCAGAACAATGAAAAAAGGATCTGTTATCATAGACCTGAGCATCGACCGCGGTGGCTGTATAGAAACTACTGAATGCCGTGCTCTTCTTGACCCTGTATATGAGAAACACGGAGTAATTCACTTCTCCGCATGGAACCTGCCCTCTCGTGTAGCCCGGACAGCATCAATAGCCCTTAGTAATATTTTTGCACCTCTGCTTCAAACAATGGCCGACTCCGGAGGTGTAACACAACTACTGAAAAATAACCCGGGAGTCCGCAATGGCGTATACCTTTATAATGGAATACTGACCAACGAAACACTGGGACAGAAATTCGGAATACTGTCCAAAGATCTGGACCTTCTGCTAACCGCATTCTGACCATCAGGGATAGACCATAACAACATTCCTGCCCTTAAATTCAATAAGAGCTTCTCTCCCTATATAAAAAGAGCAGTTATTGTCAATATGACCTGCAGGAAAATTAAATATTACCGGATACTCATATCCTGCTGTTACTTCTTTTATAAGGTCTTCCGGACTCTTTCCCCAGGGCTTCCTCGTCTCCTCAATATCCCTGAAACCACCTGCTATTAAAGCAGCAAGACTTTCCAGCTTACCTGCCAGCCTGAGTGACATAAGCATCCTGTCAAGACGGTAAAGATATTCTCCTGTCTCTTCAATAAACAATATCTTTCCCCTGGTATCTGGTTCTGCCGGAGTGCCCAGAAGACTTGTTACAAGCGACAGATTACCTCCTGTTACTTCACCACGTACATTGCGGCGACGTACAGTCTTTCCCTTCCATTCAGTCTGCAATAAATTACCGAATAAAGCATCATGCAATGATGTAAGTGCAATCCCGTCTCTCGCAAGACCGGAAAAATTCAATGGCATCTCACCATGTACCGACATTATGTTACACCTTTCACTCAGCCATAAATGCAGAGCTGTAATATCACTGAATCCTGCAAACCATTTAGGATACCTTTTCAAAGAAGAAAAATCTATCTTATCTATTATCCTGAGCATCCCATATCCGCCACGGGAACAGAAAATGGCTTTTATCCTGCCGTTATCAACAGCTCTCTGGAAATCTGTCAGACGCTGTCTGTCAGTCCCTGCAAAAGGGCCATAAGCCTTTAATACATTTGTGCCGGTATGTACTTTAAGTCCCCAACCCTCAAGAAGCCTTGTGGCTGATTCAATCTTTTCCCCTTCCACAGCAAAAGAGGGCGATATTATTGCAACTTCATCACCGGACTTAAGAAATGGTGGCTGTATTTTGTTTGCTGACATACATAATTTAATTATACCTGAATGAAATACATTTTGAGTACTTAAAGTTATTAAATGAAGCCTTATTCACAAACAAACGGTTTATTATCTGAAAATCATCCGGTCAGTCTTTATCACGGCTGACTTCCTGTATCACCCGCAATACCTTTTATCTTTCTGATGATATGATCAGCTTTTGAAAGCTCACACATTAGAAACCCCTAAACCCTTTCTACTGCAATAATGCTGAGGCTGTATTATTACAGTACAATTGCACTGTTACTCCATTTTTTTTATCTTTGTACGCTTTTAACAAGCCTTACTTATTCACTATCAAGCTCATGAAGAAATTTAAGAGATACCTTGTCACTTCAGCCCTACCCTATGCCAACGGACCGCTTCATATTGGTCATCTGGCAGGTGCTTATATCCCCTCCGATATTTATACGAGATATCTCAGGATGCGTGGAGAAGATGTTATTTCTATATGCGGATCGGATGAGCATGGAGTACCTATCACTCTCAAAGCAAGAAATGAAGGTGTTACACCAAAAGAAATTGTTGACCGGTATCATTCTCTGAACAAGAAATCATTTGAGGATTTTGGGATTTCATTTGATATATATTCCCGTACATCCAACGAAACACACCATAAAACAGCCAGTGAGTTTTTTCTTAACCTTTACAACAAAGGTGAATTCACAGAGAAAATATCAGAACAATACTACGATGAAGAAGCCGGTTGTTTCCTTGCCGACCGTTATATAATGGGGACCTGCCCACACTGTGGTAATGAGGGGGCCTATGGCGACCAGTGTGAAAAATGCGGCAGTTCGCTTAGTTCTTCTGATCTCATTAATCCTCATTCCACTGTAAGTGGCACAATACCAGTGCTTCGTAAAACACTTCACTGGTACCTGCCTCTTGATAAATATGAGGAGTGGCTCAGAAAATGGATACTGGAGGACCATAAAGAATGGAAAGCCAATGTATACGGACAGTGTAAATCGTGGCTCGATCAGGGGCTGCAACCCAGGGCCGTAAGCCGTGACCTCGACTGGGGTGTCCCCGTACCACTGGAAAAAGGAAAGGGAAAAGTCCTCTATGTGTGGTTTGATGCTCCAATAGGATATATATCAGCTACAAAAGAACTGACACCCGACTGGGAAAAATACTGGAAAGACAAAGACACTAAAATGGTTCACTTTATCGGAAAGGATAACATTGTCTTCCATTGTATTATCTTCCCTTCAATGCTGAAAGCAGAGGGGAGCTTTATCCTGCCTGAAAATGTTCCGGCAAACGAGTTCCTTAACCTTGAAGGAGATAAAATATCAACCTCCCGCAACTATGCTGTCTGGATTCATGAATATCTTGAAGATTTCCCAGGAAAACAGGATGTACTGAGATATTCCCTCTGTGCCTCAGCCCCCGAAACGAAGGATAATGACTTTACCTGGAAAGAGTTTCAGGCAAGAAACAATAATGAACTGGTCGCAATTCTTGGAAATTTTGTGAACAGAACCCTTGTCCTTACCAATAATTATTATAAAGGACAGGTTCCTGAACCGGGTGAACAAAATGAAAACGACCAGAACGTGCTGAATGAGATAGCCAGAATACGTAACAATGTTGAAACAAGCCTGGAATCATTCAGGTTCAGGGAAGGACTGAAAGAAGCTATGAATCTGGCACGTCTTGGTAATAAATATCTTGCCGATGCTGAGCCCTGGATAGTAATCAAGACTGATCCTGAAAGAGTTAAGACAATAATGAATATCGCTGTCCAGATAACGGCAAACCTTACAATAATACTGGAACCTTTTCTCCCTTTTTCCATGGAAAAACTAAGGGGATGGATCAACATTGATAAACGTGCATGGAACGATGCAGGCCGTCATGATCTGATAAAACCGGGCCATATCATCAATAAGCCCGGATTACTTTTTGAAAAAATAAGTGACGAAGAGATAGAAAAACAAATGAATAAATTACTGGCAACAAAAAAGAAAAACGAAGAATCGGGACAGAAAGTCGTTCCTGCCAAAGACACTATCTCTTTTGACGATTTTACAAAACTTGATATAAGAACTGCCACCGTTCTGGAAGCTGAGAAAGTACCCAGGACCACTAAATTACTTAAGCTCAGAATAGATACCGGCCTTGATACAAGAACTATTGTGTCGGGAATAGCAGAATATTTTGAACCTCAAACACTTATTGGCAAGAATATATCTATAGTGGCAAATCTGGAGCCAAGGAAAATTAGAGGTATTGAATCCCAGGGTATGATACTTATGGCTGAAGACAAAGATGGAAAACTGGTTCTCGTCACTCCGGCTGAAAAAGTGAATAACGGGAGTGTTATAAAATAATTCAGATTTTCTTTACCCAGGTTCCCGGGTATTTTTTTGATAGTGATTCTTTCATACTCACTGCTGCATCAAGATCATTACATCTTGCAGCACTGACTCTGAAAAAACCATTAGGAGCCGGAATAATTTCCGGAATATAACCTTCACTGAGCAGGATATCCACCTGTTGATCAGCATTTTCCTTAAACTGAAAACTTCCGGTTATAAGATAGTAATCAGTCATTTCTGCTGATACAGCTACCTGTAAATCATCAGAGGATGAAAAAGATAATACAGGTTTTATAGTATCATTAACAACATCTGCCATAACTGCTGAAGATTCTTCATTACTGTTTTCTGAAATACTCTCTCTGTATTCTGTTGTACCGGCAGAAAGAGGATTAAGGGCAGATTTCTCCAGTCTGGTTTTAAAAAGATCTGTTTTCAGGGATATTGCCACAGCTGCTGCCACTAAGGGTACAATAACAGCGGCCCTCCACAGAACCCTGGCAGTACCGGATCTGCGTGACAGAGCATTCCCTGCATGTACGAGTACCTTTTTCCTTACATCATATTCTTCGAGAGGTGGATACTGAAATGATTCCAGTCCGTAAGAATCCAGATGGTAATTTACACTCCGGTCCGGCTCAAATTGTATACTGCCTTCCTGATTATTAACAAAACTGCCAATCCCTTCAAAATGAATCTTTTCTCCTTTCTCCAGCCTTCTTTTCAGGGCAAGAGTGAATTCATCAACCATATTACGGGCATCCTGATAACTAATACCCGATATCCCGGATATCCTGCCTACAAGAAGTCCATCGTTATGATTAAGATTACGGTTAAATGATATCTGTTTGACGGGAGGAGAAAAAGTCGAACTGGTCTTGTCAATTTGTGCCGGGGTATAATTCCCTATGAAACCACCAAACCCGGGCACAATGACACAGTCATGGCGGTACAGCAAATCTCTTATGAAAGCAATAATATCCATCGGGAATAAACCTCTGTGTACAAAATTAAGAAAAATTACATGTGTCTGTAAATTAAATCAGGATTATTTTGTGTGTCCCCTGAACAAAAAAGAGGGTTGAAGAAGTTGAAGAAGTTGAAGAGGTTGAAGAAGGTTGAAGAAGGTTGAAGAAGTTGAAGGGAGTTGAAGAGGTTGAAGGGAGTTGAAGAGGTTGAAGGGTTCAGTAATTATCTTTATTGCTGTAAACAGTACGATTGTTGGTCAAAACTTACTTCTTTCTTTCTTCATAATATGATATCTTCGTATTTTATTTTTGCCAGCATGAGAGAAATACAGATGGTTGACCTAAGAGCTCAGTATGAAAAACTAGGCTCTGAAATTGATGAAGCTGTCAGGACAGTCTTTTCTTCCACAGCTTTTATTAAAGGTCCGGAAGTCAGACTTTTTGAGGAAGCTCTTGGCAAATATCTGAATGTAAAACATGTAATATCCTGTGGTAACGGTACGGATGCCCTGCAGATAGCCATGATGGCACTGGGGCTGAAGCCCGGTGATGAAGTGATAACAACCAACTTTACTTTCATCGCAACAGTAGAGGTAGTCGCTCTTATGGGGCTTAAACCTGTACTTACTGATCCTGATCCTGCTACTTTCAATATTACTCCTGCTGCTATCAAAAAGACAATAACTAAAAAGACAAAAGCCATAGTGCCTGTACATCTCTTTGGGCAGTGTGCCGATATGGAATCCATCATGGAGATTGCAAAAGAACATGGACTTGATGTTATTGAGGATGTTGCTCAGGCCAGCGGAGCAGAATATTTTTTCTCCGACGGTACAAAAAAAAGAGCCGGCACCATTGGTACTATCGGAGCTACTTCCTTTTTCCCTTCAAAAAACCTGGGATGCTACGGCGACGGCGGAGCCCTTTTTACCAACGATGATGCTTTGGCACAGAAGATGAGAAGCATAGCTAACCACGGGATGAAGGAGAAATACCACTATAATGATATCGGGATCAATTCCCGTCTGGACACCCTTCAGGCAGCTATTCTCAATGTTAAACTAAAATATCTCGACCGGTTCAATTCAGCCAGAAGAGCTGCCGCTGATTTTTATGACAGTGCCTTTGCAGGATGTCCTTACATAAGCATCCCTGCCAGATCACCATTCTCTGCCCATATCTTCCATCAGTACACAATAAAAGTGGGTGACGGGAAAAGAGATGAACTGAAAAAACACCTTGAACAGGCAAAGATACCATCAATGATATATTATCCGGGGCCTCTTCATTTGCAGGAGGCATACAGATTTCTGGGCTACAGTGAAAATGATTTTCCTGTAACAAACAGTCTTTGCAAAGAGGTCTTATCATTACCCATGCACCCGGATATTGAAAAGGAACAACTGGAATATATAACTTCAACTGTACTTGATTTCTTTTAAAAAAGAGCAATTATGGATAATGAATATTTTGCACATGAAACCGCTGTTGTCGACGAAGGTTGTAGCATTGGCAAAGGAACAAAGATATGGCATTTCAGCCATATCATGACAGGATCGGAGATAGGAGAAAACTGCAATATAGGACAAAATGTTGTTGTATCTCCCGGTGTAATACTGGGAAATAATGTAAAGGTTCAGAACAATGTCTCTGTCTATACCGGAGTTTTGTGCCATGATGACGTATTCCTTGGTCCTTCGATGGTCTTCACTAATATCATCAATCCCAGGAGTGCCGTTGTGAGAAAGGATAGTTACGTAACCACTATTGTGGAAAAAGGGGCTTCTATCGGGGCAAATGCCACCATAATATGTGGTATTGTCATTGGCCATTATGCTTTCATAGGAGCAGGTGCAGTTGTTACAAAAGATGTAAAGCCCTATGCTCTGGTAGTTGGTAATCCTGCCCGGCAGACAGGATGGATGAGTAAATACGGACACCGGCTGCTTTTTGATGAAAAGGGGCTGGCCGTATGTCCTGAAGGAGGAGACACCTATAAACTGGAAAATGGAACCGTAACAAATATTTCAAAAAACGAATAAAATATAAATTATTATGGATAGTGAACAAAAAAATTTCGGGCTGATAGGTGTTGCCGGTTATATTGCCGTCCGTCATCTGAAAGCAATAAAAGATACCGGTAGCAACCTTCTGGCAAGCCTTGATAAATTTGACAGTGTTGGTCTTCTTGACAGCTTCTTCCCGAAAAGCGATTTTTTTGTTGAGTTTGAGCGCTTCGACAGACATTTTGATAAACTTAAAAGAACAGGCACCAAAATAGATTATGTTAGTATATGTTCCCCTAATTACCTGCACGATTCTCATATACGATTTGCTCTGAGACACCAGGCTGATGCGATATGTGAAAAGCCTATTGTGCTTAATCCATGGAATATTGATGCCCTTCAGGAAATTGAGAAAGAGACCGGACGCAAAATATACACTGTACTGCAGTTACGTCTGCATCCCAAGATAATGGAACTAAGGGAGAAAATTCTTAACGGGCCAAAAGACAAAGTCTATGATGTGGATCTGACTTACATTACAAGCCGGGGAAACTGGTATTATATATCCTGGAAGGGCGATATACAGAAATCAGGTGGTATTGCGACTAATATCGGAATCCATTTCTTCGATATGCTGGGATGGATCTTCGGAGAGGTGAAAAACAATGTAGTAAACATCTCTGAACCTACCAGAGCAGGCGGTTATCTGGAACTGAAAAATGCACGGGTGAGATGGTTCCTCAGCCTTAACTCTAATGATCTACCGGCGGAATGCAGGGAAAAAGGACAAAGGACCTTCCGTTCCATCACCATAGAAGGAGAAGAGCTTGAATTCAGCGATGGTTTTACCGAACTCCATACGTCAACCTATAATGAAATTATTGAAGGCAGAGGTTTCGGACTGGATGATGCCAGGCAATCAGTGGTGACTGCCTATACTATCAGAAATGCTGTACCCATAGGATTACAGGGTAACTATCATCCTGTTCTCAAAACACTTTAATTTGTTTTTTTTCAGATTGTTACTGTTATTAATTATAATAACTCAATTAATGAAGAAAAAAGTAATTGTGACCGGCGGAACAGGCTATATAGGATCCCACACAGCTGTTGAACTTATCTCGGCAGGTTATGAGGTTATCCTGATAGATAACCTTTCCAACTCTGAAGCCTCCATTGCTGAGAGAATCGGCGAGATAACTGGAATAACCCCGGCACTTGAAGTATTCGATCTCTGCGATGCGGAAAGACTGGAGAATTTTCTCAGTAAAAGCACTGATATTGACGTCATAGTGCATTTCGCAGCATTTAAAGCCGTAAGCGAATCCGTCAGTAAACCTCTGAAATATTACCGTAACAATCTGCTTTCTCTTATGAATCTTCTGGAGGCAATGACTGTCCATAATATTCCATCTCTGGTCTTTTCTTCCTCCTGTACCGTTTATGGCCAGCCAGACATACTGCCTGTTACTGAAGAGACACCCATACAACCGGCTTTATCTCCTTATGGAAATACCAAGCAGATCGGAGAAGAGATAATACGTGATACTGTAACTGCCAATAGCAGGCTAAAGGCTGTATCGCTCAGATATTTCAATCCCATTGGAGCTCATCCCTCATCACTTATTGGTGAACTGCCACGGGGAGTCCCGGAAAACCTGGTGCCTTTTATCACCCAGACGGCTATCGGATTGAGAGAAATGTTGTTCGTATACGGAAATGATTACAATACACCCGACGGCTCATGTATAAGAGACTACCTGCATGTTGTAGATCTCGCCAAAGCCCATGTGGAAGCAGTGAACAGACTGGCTTCCGGAATAAACAAAACAAATTATGAAATATTCAATCTCGGCACCGGCAAAGGAACATCAGTGCTTGAAGCAATAGAATCCTTTGAAAGAGTGTCCGGGAAAAAACTGAATTATAAAATTGCCGGCAGAAGACCAGGTGATATAGAAAAAATATGGGCCGATCCCTCCCTTGCTAACAAGGAACTGGGGTGGAAAACAGTTAGTAGTCTAGACGAAGCCATGAGAAGCGCCTGGAAATGGGAAATAAATATCAGAACAAAAACAGAATAATCTGCTGGCATTAAATTATTTTTAAACGTATGGAAACAACAAAATCTGTTCTCATCACCGGTGGAGCCGGTTTCATAGGTTCTCACGTCGTACGACGCTTTGTAAATAAATATCCCTCATACCTTATTGTCAATGCAGACAAACTGACCTATGCCGGTAATCTGGAAAACCTTACTGATATAGAGAAAAAATCCAATTATATTTTTGAAAAGGTTGACATTGCCGATAAGGAGAGTGTTACAGCATTGTTCCGGAAATACTCTTTTCACGGTGTAATACATCTGGCGGCTGAATCTCATGTAGACAGATCAATAACCAGTCCGGATGAATTTGTGATAACCAATATAGTAGGCACTGTAAATCTTCTTAATGCAGCATTGAATTGCTGGAAGGACAATTTCGACAATAAGATATTTTATCATATTTCCACTGATGAAGTTTACGGGACACTCGGGAAGGAAGGAAAATTTACTGAAGAGACGGGGTACGATCCCAGGAGTCCATATTCAGCATCCAAAGCCAGTTCCGACCATATGGTAAGAGCATACTTTCATACCTACGGTTTACCTGTACTGATCAGTAACTGTTCCAATAACTATGGACCAAACCAGTTTCCCGAGAAACTGATCCCCCTGGCTATTAACAATATCAAAAACAATAAACCTGTTCCCGTGTACGGGAAGGGAGAAAACATACGCGACTGGTTGTATGTTGAAGATCATTCGGCAGCAATTGATATTCTTTATCATAAAGGAAAAGCCGGAGAAACATACAATATCGGTGGCAATAATGAATGGAAAAATATTGATCTTATCAGGATGCTTTGCAGAATAATGGACAGAAAACTGAACAGGCCTGAGGGTACTTCAGAAAAACTTATAACCTTCGTAAAGGATCGTCCCGGTCACGATCTCAGATATGCCATTGACAGCACTAAACTCTTTAGAGAAACGGGTTGGTCGCCTTTGCCGGATTTTGAGGCTGGTCTTGAAAAAACTGTCGAATGGTATCTGAAAAACACCGGATGGATGGAAAATGTTATTTCGGGTGATTATGAAAAATACTATGAGCTGATGTACTCCGGGAGATAAGTATCACGTCATTTTATCTCATTTATTCTTTCAATCAGTTCATCGCCAAGCATTGTTTTCTTTTTTATATGGTCCTGTATGGCATAGACCACACTGTTTGACTCAAACTCTCCGCGGACCTGTTCGAAATCTTTTTTCTTTACATCTTCTCCCCCGTCTATGCCAAAGCCTGTTCTTGACGACAGGTTGAACTCTTTTCTGGCATCCTCATAAAGCATTTTATCAAGATCAATGACACTACTCTTCCATTTCTCAACTATATCAAGCACATCATCACGGGTAAACTGACTAACCGGCTTACCGGCTTCCTGCTCAAGCCTTTCACATGCCCAAGTCCACTCCCAGTTATAATATGAATTGTGTATTGTACGGAAGGCATTCTCAATTTCTTCAAGAGAAGATAATTTACCTGATTCTATATCATCAAGGAGACCGTCAATAACTTTCTGAGGTGCAATAAGACCTGCCAGATCGACCCATTCACCATTACCCGGAGATTTATCCGGAGTGAGCTTTTTCCGCAGATCTTCATCCGTTCTGAACCGTGTGTTCTCAAGCCGTTTGATCATTGAGTTACCAAGAAACTTATTTATTCCTGTCTGATATAACTGAATCCCTTTTTCAAGAGAAGGACCTTTGATAAGCATGTTGTTGTAGGCATAGGATGCTGAAACAGGTCCTGCAACAGATTTGATTCTGCTCAAAAGATCCCTGCCTTCAAACATCTTACGTATAGTATAAGGACTCAGGAGGTTAAAATTAACCTGGTCAATCTTGTCCGGATCTTTCCTTCTGTCACGTTTGGGCCATTTTTGTGCATCTCTTATTGTTCCGACACTTCTCAGGTTTATTGCCGGTACAAGAATACTTTCATCATTACTTTCTATAAGATATGAGAAAGGAAGTGATGAAGTATCCATATTCTTATAATGTCTGCCCATGACAAGGGTAAAAGGACCTATACGGGCAGGCCATAATAAATATGAATCACTTGTGGTTTTTGATCCCCTCTCCATAATCCCCTGGTGAATAGGACCCAGTTTGTACATATGATTACTCTGGTTAGAACCACTGCCTGCATTCATAAAGGAAAAAATACCCGCTATAAGCAATGTTGATTTATGATGGGTAACTGTATAAGGGCCGGCAAAAATTGAACAGGCTTCTCCGTGAAAACCTGCACAATTGGCAAAGAAGAGAGAGTTCTCGGCAGAATAGTGCTTCCCCAGCAGACAACCCTGTCCAATGAAACATTTATCAATAAGAGTTGATTCTGTTACTTCTGATCCGGAACATACTATAAAATGATCCATGATAACTCCCGGACCTATGAACACCGGATCTTCCTTACAGCTGTTAACAGATCCTTCATTCAGTCTCATAGCCCCTTCCAGGAGACTATATGGACCGATTCTCAAGTTCCGTATATCACGACAATTTAGTATTGTGCTGTCATGTCTGATAATACCACGGTCAGAACTAACAGAAGCAGCATATTCCATGATCATGTTTTCGATGTTCCTGACAGCTTTTTCCCGGTGTCTGTAGAGTGCAATAATATAAGCTTCGTGAGCTGACAGCTTATCCCATATCTTAACAGCCCGGCCTCCTGTTTCATTCAAAACAGCAACTTCAGTACCATTGCCAAATGATGATGTTCCTTCGGTGTATATTTTACCGCAGTTTTTTATTATTACATTGTCTTCGATGTCATAATTTGCAATGTAATCCCCTACATTTGCTATCAACACATTGGATCCTATGGTACAGTTGTGAATATGTGCATTTGAGATCCCGCATTTGATAGTCACACCTGTCTTGTCAGTGTATGATCCGCTAAAATCGCCAAGAGTAACATCTCCGGAAAAGACTACACCGACACATCTGGCTGGATCAAAACCTGCTGCAGCCTTTATCCTGTTCCAGTCGTCACATCTGCAGGCATTTTGTTGCAGAACAGCTATCTCCGAATCAAAAAGTGAATGATAATTGGAGGCTTTATTCATATGCATTTATATTTTAGGGTTATTCTACCGTAACCGATTTTGCAAGGTTTCTTGGTTGGTCAACATCACATCCTCTCAGTACAGCAATATGATAAGAGAGAAGTTGAAGCGGAATGACAGCCAGAAGACATGAAAAGGCTGTGAGTGTTTCAGGTACCTCAAGCACATAGTCAGCCATCTTCTTTATTATCTCATCACCTTCTGTAACAATGGCATACACCTTCCCTTTTCTGGCTTTTATCTCCTGTATATTATTTATTATCTTTTCATAAGTATCATCTTTGGTAGCGATAATTATGACCGGCATATTTTCATCGATAAGGGCAATAGGCCCGTGTTTCATTTCTGCAGCAGGATAACCTTCTGCATGTATATAGGAAATCTCTTTAAGCTTCAGAGCACCTTCCAGAGCGACAGGGAAAAGGTAACCCCTGCCAAGATACAGGGCATTATGTACTTTCTCAAAATTTCCGGCTAATTCAGCAGCCTGCTCATTGGCTTCAAGCGCTTTTTCAATCTTACCCGGTATGGCAACCAGTTCGGTTATCAGTTCCTTGTATCGTTGTGCTGAAATGACTCCTTTTATATTGCCTATCTCAAAAGCCATCATAGCAAGAACGGTAACCTGTGTTGTAAAAGCTTTTGTTGAAGCTACCCCTATCTCAGGACCGGCATGGGTATATACACCTGCATCAGTCTCCCGCGGGATACTACTCCCTACCACATTACATATTCCTATTACCATGGCACCCCTGGATCGTGCAAGCTTGACAGCAGCCAGTGTATCAGCTGTCTCTCCGCTCTGGCTGATAGCAATTACTATATCGCCCTTTTTTATAATAGGATTCCTGTACCGGAATTCGGATGCATATTCAACTTCTACAGGTATCCTTGTATATTCTTCAAAGAAATATTCACCAATAAGTCCGGCATGCCATGAAGTGCCGCATGCAATGATAATAACCCTTTCTGCCTGTGATACTGATTCCAGAACCTGATGAAGGCCTCCCAGCATTATCCCGGAATGATCGGGAAGAACCCTTCCTCTGAAAGTGTCATGAATAGCTCTTGGCTGTTCAAATATCTCCTTCAACATAAAATGAGGATATCCCTCTTTATCGATCTCTCCTATCTTCAGGTCTATCTCCTTCACTACCGGTTCAATTTTTTCAACACGGATAGTTTTGAGCATCAACTCTTCCCTTTTTATTATGGCAAGGTCGTCATCGTTGAGATAAATGACCCTTTGGGTGTGTTCGACAATGGGAGTGGCATCGGAAGCTATGAAATTCTCTCCCTCTCCAACACCAATAACCAATGGACTGCCTTTTTTGGCGGCAAAAAGTTTATCTGGTTCCTTTGTGCAAATAATAGCCAGACCATAAGCACCCTCAACCCTATTAAGGGCCAGAGTAACAGCTTGTTCGGCAGTCAGGTCGCCTTCGATATATAAATGTTCTATGAGATTAGCCAGCACTTCAGTGTCAGTCTGGCTGCTGAATTCAATACCCCTGCTTTCCAGATGCTTTTTTAAAAGAGCATAGTTCTCTATAATTCCATTATGAACTACAATGAAATTTCCTTTAAAGGACATCTGTGGATGGGCATTCAGCTCATTAGGCTCTCCGTGAGTAGCCCACCTGGTATGCCCCATACCAATGGTGCCGTTAAAATCCGACTTGCTGACCATCTCTTCGAGGTCTTTTACCCTGCCTTTACATTTAAAGATCCTGGCATCTCCGTTTAGCAGAGCAAGCCCCGCAGAGTCGTAACCACGGTATTCAAGACGCTTAAGACCATTAATGATTATTTCACGGGCAGGCTTGGATCCAATGTAACCAACTATTCCGCACATATATTTATCCCGGGATTTAGTAAATCAGGTCCGAATTTAAGAATTTTGTTTAAATAAATTGAAATTACGACAGAAGATTATCGTAAAAATCATTGTAGGCATCAATATATACCTCTTCATCCTGATATGGAAGAACCGGCTTATCAATTGTTTCTACATACTTTACCAGCTCTTCGTTGATAGCCTCACTGCCAATAATTATCCCATCTGAGTATTTAATGGCCAGCTTTGATACATTGATAAAATCAGGATTATTTATGAGTTTCAGGTTTTCTCCGTCTATTCCGTCAAAGCGCAATTTGTCTGCGAAAGTTGAACGGAATGGTGTTTTGAACTCATTATTATAAATTGAATAAATTATCTTATAATTCTGGAAAAGAGGATCATCACTATATACACTCCGAAGATATACCGGAACAAGGGCTGACATCCATCCATGACAATGTACTATATCAGGAGCCCATCTCAATTTTTTAACCGTCTCAATTACCCCCCTGGCAAAGAAAAGAGCACGCTCATCATTGTCTTCAAATTCCCGGCCATTTGAATCGGAGAAAATATGTTTTCTGTGAAAATAATCATCATTATCAATAAAATAAACCTGCATCCTGGCGCTCTGTATCGATGCAACTTTTATGATGAGAGGATGATCCGTATCATCAATTATCAGGTTCATCCCTGAGAGCCTGATCACTTCATGCAGCTGATTCCTCCGCTCATTAATACAACCATATCTTGGCATAAATGTGCGTATCTCCTTGCCCCTTTCCTGTATGCCCTGGGGTAGATAACGTCCTACCTTTGATAACCTGGTTTCTGTCAGATACGGAGTGATCTCCTGAGAAATGAATAACACCTTCCTGGTTTCCATTAATCTGCCTCAAATATCATTTCTTAATAAGCTGCAAAGATAATAATAAAAAATGAGATAATTTACTAACACTCAATAATGGAAAACACAGTCGGGAGGATAAAAAAGCTGAAAAATGCAGAAAAATTTATAATTGGCAGGTATTTCTCTGAACAAGGGCAAATGCCTGTAAAAGTCAGATAAGGACAATGCATGGCAGCCTCATCGGGATGAGTATCAACAGGGGCTGCAATCTGCAACATATTTTATTAAATTTGTATGTTAAATTTTCTTAAAAATGAAGGTAGTTACTACAGTAAAGGAGCTCCACAGAGAACTGGGCAAAGTCATTTTTCATCCTGTCGGGCTGGTACCTACAATGGGGGCTCTTCATGAAGGCCACTTATCACTGGTGATGAATGCTATTAAAGAATGTGAAACAGTGATTGTAAGTATCTATGTAAACCCTGAACAATTCAACGATAAAGAGGATCTGAAAAACTATCCCAGAAATACTGAAAAAGACCTTGGCATGCTTCAGGGGGTACTTCGCGAAAATGATTTGGTCTTCATGCCCCCCGACAAAGAGATATATCCGGAAAAAGATACCCGTATATTCAATTTTGGTAATCTCGACAACGTAATGGAAGCTCTTCACCGGCCGGGACATTTCAACGGTGTGGCAAAAGTTGTATCAAGACTTTTTGAATTGACTAATCCCGATATATCCTATTTCGGCATAAAAGATTTTCAGCAGGTAGCTGTAGTAAAGGCACTTGTAAAACAATGCGGATTCAATATCAGGATCTCGGCTAATCCGGTTGTCCGTGAAGCCAACGGTCTGGCAATGAGCAGCAGAAACCAGTTACTTGAACCACTAATACGTGATCAGGCTCCGGTAATATACCAGACCCTTAGAAAAGTTTCATCAATGATGAAAGAAAAAGATATTCCTGATATAAAAAATTTTGTGAGGAATAATATTGAAAACCATAAGGATTTTGAGATTGAATATTTCGAAATAGTGGATGATGTTGAACTCATTCCTGTGAGCAGAAGAAAAGAAATAAAAACCGACAGACGTTATTACGGATGTATTGCTGTTAAAGCAGGAAAAATCAGACTTATTGATAATATTGAAATTGGATTGCCAGGAATCAAAAAGGATAATTAACTTTGTACTGTAATTTACAAGCACGTGCGTTAGAAATGTTAATAGAGGTTTTAAAATCGAAGATTCACAGGGTAACAGTTACAGGCGCAAACCTTAACTACATTGGCAGCATTACAATTGACGAAGATCTGACCGACGCTGCAAAGCTCATTGAGAATGAAAAAGTCCATGTCCTTAACCTGAATAACGGACAAAGATTTGAGACTTATGTGATTAAAGCACAAAGAGGATCAGGTGAGATAAGCCTTAATGGTGCAGCAGCACGACTGGTCCAGCCGGGCGACATTCTGCTGATATTGTCTTATGCCCTTATGGATCCTGATGAGGCAGTTAAATACAAGCCTGTCATTATTTTTCCCGATACAAAAACCAATAAACTGATCTGAGTTGAAGAGTAAGATCATCCGTGTTTTAAAATTCATTATTCTTTTTTCTATCGGGATACTTCTTCTCTGGCTTGCTTTCCGGAGTGTCGATTTCTCAAAGCTTGTAGAAGGGCTTAAAAAAGCTAACTACTACTGGTTATTGTTATCCGTATTTTTCGGTCTGATAGCATATATCAGCCGTGCCCGGCGATGGCAATTGCTCATACGGCCCCTGGGATATAACACTTCATTCTGGCAAACTTTTCATGCCCTTATGGTGGGATATCTGGCAAATCTTGCCCTGCCACGTATGGGTGAAATAACCAGATGCATGGCTCTCGGAAAAAAAGAAAAACTTCCTGTCGATCAACTGATAGGAACAGTAATCATTGAAAGGACAATAGACCTTTTTTCTGTTATTGCCCTGCTGATTATTCTGATCCTTACAAGCGGAAATCTTATCAATGAATTCCTGAAAACACATTTTCTTACACCTTTCAGAGAAAAAATTCTTTCCAACTTTGGATCAACATGGATTATATGGGGTATAACAGCACTCATCTGTATTATTCTTCTCTTACTATTGATCAGATACCGAAAGAATCTCAGAAAATTTAAGTTCATAGCCAGGATATTTGATCTTATCAAAGGGGTTATCAATGGATTGAATACCATTACCAGGCTCGACAATAAATGGGAATTCATTTTTCATACAGTATTTATCTGGCTTAATTATGCCCTTATGACATGGGTTGTCTTCTTTGCCGTGGAAAGTACTTCCGATATTTCTTTTACAGATTCGTTCTTCATTCTTGTTGTTGGCGGTCTTGCCATGTCGGTACCCGTCCAGGGTGGAATTGGTGCCTTCCATTATTTTGTCTCAAGAGGTCTTGCAGTTGTTCATGGAGTCATTCTGGAAGATGGCCTGATATATGCTCTGCTGGCCCATGAATCACAGATATTATTCGAACTGATACTCGGACCAATATCTTTTTATATGCTTTTCGGAAGGAAATTATTCAGGAAACAAACGTCTTCGGAAACCAGGTAAAAATAAACTCATGCCAAAAGTAAAGACAGTATTTGTCTGCCAGAATTGCGGTGCAGAGTCTCCTAAATGGATAGGCCGGTGTCCTGTCTGCCATGAATGGAACACTTATCACGAAGAAATTATTACTCCTTCTCCTCTTCATGATAGATCCCTGACTAAAAATATTGAAAAAAGATCTCCTGTACTCCTCAACGACATACAGGCAGACGAAAAGAACAGATACAAAACCGGATCTTCCGAACTGGACAGAATACTCGGAGGGGGGATGGTGAGCGGGTCACTTATACTTCTCGGAGGAGAGCCCGGAATAGGTAAATCAACACTGGCTCTTCAACTGGCTCTTACAATCCAAGGTGTCAAAATCCTATATGTCTCAGGGGAAGAAAGCAGTGAACAGATAAGGCTAAGAGCACAAAGGCTGAGGGTTTCGACTAATGCCTGCTATATTCTGGGAGAAACAGAAATCGAAAATATACTTACCCATTCCGAAAATATTAAACCAGGACTGATCATTGTTGACTCGATACAGACAATGAGTACAGGTCTACTTGAATCCCCTGCAGGCTCTGTATCACAGGTAAGAGAATGTGCGGCCCAACTGCTGAAATATTCCAAAACAACAGGTATTCCTGTGTTGCTTATCGGACATATTACCAAGGATGGCACACTTGCCGGACCGAAAATCCTTGAACATATCGTAGATGTGGTACTTTACTTTGAAGGAGACAACAACTATGTCTACCGTCTGTTACGACCTGTTAAAAACAGATTTGGCTCTACTTCTGAACTGGGGATATTTGAAATGACAGAAAAAGGTCTTCGGGAAATAAGTAATCCTTCAGAACTATTTATTAATCAGCATGATGATCCTCTGAGTGGAATATCAATAGCTGCAACAATAGACGGTATCAGACCTTTCCTCATTGAGATACAGGCACTGGTAAGTAGCGCCGTTTACGGAACACCACAACGTAATGCCACAGGATTTGACATACGCAGACTTAATATGCTGCTGGCTGTACTCGAGAAAAGGGCCGGATTCAAACTGGCTGTAAGAGATGTTTTCCTGAATATTGCAGGTGGCCTGAAAGTGAATGATCCTGCAATTGATATGGCAATAGTCAGTTCTGTCCTGTCATCCAACCTCGACATACCTGTCCCAAAAAATGTTTGTTTTGCCGGAGAAACAGGATTGTCAGGGGAGATACGCCCCGTCTCAAGAATAGAACAAAGAATTAAAGAAGCATCCAAGATGGGGTTCAGGAAAATATATCTTTCAAAATATCATAAAAATATATCGGTGAAAGGACTGGATATTGAAATTTGCCCTGTTGAAAAGATAGAAAACCTTGTGAGAGCCCTTTTCAGCTGAGATGATCAGCTACAGAAAAATCAGAAAGACCAGTAAATCATGACCGATGATATCTTTTCCCTGTTTTGTACAAAAGTCAGTTTTTTCTATTAACCTCTTCAACTTCTTCAACTTCTTCAAC
>DAINPM010000005.1:31943-80443 GCA_036743455.1 Bacteroidales bacterium
TCTTCAACTTCTTCAACTTCTTCAACCTTCTTCCTCCCGGTTAATATCTTTCATTAATGGAATTTGTGCGCTGCATCCTTTCCCGTTTGAGTTTTTCACAATCAAGTTCCATGTCAAAACCCGGAGGACGTTCAAATTCCTCTGCTTCCAGAATACCAAGTTCCGGATCATTATATACCTTTTTAAGGAATTTGCCGAAAATAGGCAGAGCCATATTTGCCCCCTGTCCTTCCGAAATGGTTTCAAAATGGATTGCACGATCCTCCCAGCCACTCCACACTCCTCCCACAAGCTTCGGAGTGACACCCATGAACCAGCCATCAGACTGTTCCTGGGTGGTCCCGGTTTTTCCCCCTATCTGGTTCATAAGCATATACGGCTCATTCCTCAACCTTCTGGCTGTTCCCGTCTGGACAACACCCTGGAGAAGATTCACCATAAGGTAAGCAGCTTCCTCGGTTAAAACTTCTTCAATCCTGGGTATAAACCTTGCCAGAACATTACCATTCTTATCCTCTATCCTTGTAACATACATAGGACGTGTATAGATACCTTTATTGGCAAAAGTGGAGTATGCCCCTACCATTTCCTCAAGCTTAACATCTGAAGTGCCAAGAAAGATAGAATTAACAGGATCGATAAAGCTTCTTATTCCCATCTTATGCATTATGTCTGCTACAGTGGCCGGGCTGAACTGTTGAATGAGCCAGGCGGAGATATAGTTTTCTGATTGTGAAAGCCCCCATTTAAGAGTAACCATCTTTCCATGATAGTCTTTGGGACCTGAACTACGGGGAGTATAGATAGTATCTGTGGCGAAATCGTAAAATGAACGTGGGATATTTTCCACCTCATGACAGGGAGAATAGCCGTTCTGCATTGCAATGGTATACAGAAAGGGCTTTATCGTGCTTCCTATCTGCCTCCTTTGCTGTGTTACAGCATCATATTTGAAATATCTGAAATCGGGACCTCCCACATAAGCTTTTACATGTCCGTTTGTAGGATCTTCCACCATGAAACCGGATCTGATGAAATATTTGTAATACCTTATAGAATCAAGCGGAGTCATAATGGTATCTTTTTCCCCGTCCCAGCTGAAGACCTTCATCTTAAATTCTGTGTTGAAAACCTTCATTATAGAATCTTCTGTTGCCCCTGCCATTCTTAAACGGTAATACCTGTCGCTCTGTCTCAGCGCCGTCATTAATATTTCATCTATCTGTCTCCTTGTCAGATCGTCAGAATACGGAGGGTTTCTGAACTCTTTTGCCCTTTCAAAAAATGCAGGTTGCATTTCTTCTGAAAGGTGTTCCCTTACAGATTCCTCTGCATATTGCTGCATTTTCGAATTGATAGTGGTATAAATCTTCAGACCATCACGGTAGATATCATAATCCGATCCGTCCGGTTTCTTATTCTTTTTACACCAGCCATACAGGTCGTTATTCTCCCAGTCCCACAAGGCTTCTTCATACGATGACTGCCTTACATACCTGTCGGGGTCGGGTTCCGGTCTCATCATGATATTCCTGAGATATTCCCTCAGATAAGTGGCCAGGCCGGTATTGTGATCCTCTATCTGAAAATCAGTAACAATTGGCAAAGCTTCTAAAGAATCTGCGACAGGTTGTGGCAGATAACCATATTTTGCCATCTGCGACAGGACTATGTTCCTCCTGTCTAACATACGTTCAGGATTACGAATGGGATTATACAGAGTGGATGCTTTTAACATACCTATGAGCACAGCAGCTTCCTCTATCTTAAGGGAATCGGGAGTAGTGTTGAAATAAACACGGGAAGCTGATTTAATACCTATTGCATTATAATTGAAGTCGTACTTATTAAGATACATTGCTATTATCTCTTCCTTGGTATAGCTTCTCTCGAGCTTCACTGCTGTCTGCCATTCCTTGAATTTTGCCATCCCCAGTCTCATTGTCCTCACAAAAGGGGAGACACTGGCTGTATCCCTTGGATAAAGCTGTTTGGCGAGCTGCTGGGTAATAGTGCTACCACCTCCTGTTCGCTGACCCATCAGTATGGTTCTGACAATAGCCCGCGCAATACCGCGTATGTCAATACCGGAATGTCTGTAAAACCTTATATCTTCTGTTGCGATAAGAGCATCGATAAGATAGGGAGACAGATCATTGTACTCTGTCCAGCTCCTGTTTTCAATATTTATTGTACCAAGAAGCACTTCATCCTCTGAATAAACTTCAGCGGCAAGATAATACTGAGGATTTTCCAGTTCATCAAAAGAGGGCATAGGCCCTAATTTCTCCCTGGATATCAAAATGAAAATCAGAATGATCGCCAGAATGGGCAAACATACTAAGGACCAAAACCATATAAGATATTTTTTCTTCTTTTCAATACCTGCCATTGTACTGGAATATTTCCTCCAAAAATAGCAAAATTAAAGAAACTTAAATCTTTATTTTGAAGTTTGGAACCTAATTGATTTACTTTGCGGTGATTTTGATAAAAATAAAATTTATGCCCGACATGATAGAAAATCTTGTTATAGTAGAGTCGCCGGCAAAAGCAAAAACGATAGAAAAATTTCTTGGAAAAAATTTCCATGTAGTCTCTAGTTTTGGCCATATAAGAGATCTTAAGAAAAAGAATCTCGGTATAAATGTCGAGAATGATTTTGAACCTGTATATGAGATTCCAAAAGAAAAGACCAGGATAGTTGCCGAACTTAAAAAAGCGGCTGCCGGTGCAAAAAATATATGGATTGCCTCTGACGAGGACCGTGAAGGAGAAGCCATTGCCTGGCATCTGGCCGGAGTTCTGGATCTCGACCCGGCTTTAACAAAGAGGATAGTTTTTCATGAGATCACCAAAGAGGCTATTGCACGTGCCATAGAAAATCCGAGGACAATAGACATGAATCTGGTCAATTCCCAACAGGCCCGCCGTATTCTCGACAGGCTTGTCGGATTCGAGATCTCTCCAGTCCTCTGGAAAAAAGTACAACCTTCTCTTTCCGCAGGAAGGGTCCAGTCGGTAGCTGTCAGACTTATTGTTGAAAGAGAAAGAGAGATAATTTCCTTCAGTCCCGAATCTACCTTCAGGATATCTGCCCTTTTTCGTACACTTGAAGAAGATCTTAAAAGTCCGGTAATAAGAGCTGAAGCTACTCATAGATTCCCCGATGAGAAAAGTGCTCTGGATTTTCTTGAATTATGCAGTTTATCTGATTACAAGGTTGAAGATATCGTCGTTAAGCCGGGAACGAGGTCTCCTGCTCCTCCTTTTACTACATCCACCCTTCAGCAGGAAGCCTACCGGAAACTGGGTTTTTCTGTCTCACAGACAATGGCAGTAGCCCAAAGACTCTATGAGGGAGGTAAAATAACCTATATGAGAACAGACTCAACGAATCTGTCAAAAATGGCCCTGGCAAAATCACGTGAAGTAATTATCTCCCTGTTTGGAGAGCGGTATGCAAAAACACGACAGTACCAGACAAAATCCAAAGGAGCTCAGGAAGCTCACGAAGCAATACGGCCAACTTATCCAGATAATAAAACAATTCAGGGGAACCAGAATGAAAAAAAATTATATGATCTTATCTGGAAAAGGACCATCGCCTCACAAATGGCAGATGCTCAAATAGAAAAGACGACAATCTCCATAAACGTCAGCCGGTCTCCTGCCGGTTTTACTGCAAGCGGAGAGCTTATTAAATATGATGGCTTCCTCAGATTGTATTCCGAATCACACGATCAGGAAAAAACCGATGATGATAAATATATCCTTCCTCCTGTAAAAAAAGGTATTCCACTTTATTATAATACTATCAGTGCAACACAAAAATTCACAATACCTCCGCCAAGATATACCGAAGCCAGTCTAGTTAAAAAGCTAGAGGAACTGGGTATAGGACGCCCTTCAACATACGCACCTACTATATCTACAATACAGAACAGGGGATATGTAACCAGAGAGGACAGACCGGGTGAATCCAGAAAGATAAAAACACTGACACTGGAAAACGGTAATATCAGTCCCTCTGTTAAAAACGAAATAACAGGTAAAGAGAAATCCAAACTATTTCCTCAGGACATAGGAATGATCGTTAATGATTTCCTCGTTGAATATTTTCCTGATATTGTCGACTATAATTTCACTGCAGAGGTTGAAGAACAGTTTGATAAGATAGCTGACGGAGAAATGCAATGGACAGGTATGTTAAAGGATTTCTACGGCCCCTTTCATAAAAGTATTGAAAACACACTGGAAAAAAGTGACAGGAAGAAAGGGATAAGAATACTTGGTAATCATCCTGAGACAGGAGAACCTGTATCGGTCAGAATGGGCCGTTTTGGTCCCCTGGCACAGATAGGGAGTTCTGAAAACGATGAAAAGCCAAGGTTCGCCAGTCTGTCCAAAGACCAGCTGATTGAAACAATAACTCTCGAAGAAGCCCTTAATCTGTTTCGTCTCCCCAGATCTCTCGGAATGCACCAGGGCAGGGAAATAGTTGTCGGAACAGGAAAGTACGGACCCTATCTGAGACATGATGGAAAATTCTACTCACTGAAAAAAGGAGTTGACGACCCCTATACAATCACTCTTGAAAGAGCTCTTGAGATTATCAGAGAAAAGAATGAAAACGACAGAAAAAAAATAATTAAGGATTTTGGTGATATCCTTGTGTTAAATGGAAGATTCGGCCCATATCTTACAAAGGACAAGAAAAACTACAGATTGCCCAAAGGAATTGATACAGAAAAAATTACAAAAGAAGACTGTCTTGAGATAATTGAGAAAAACAATAATACCCCTAAGAAATCCCGAACCTGATTATGATAGATCTGAATGACTATTTCAGCCCGGTAAGCATTGAGAGACCTGATTTTAATTTCATAGCGGAACAGTCTGGTTTCCCTCATAATATTACAGTTCATACTGAAAGTATGGCTATCAAAAATACCGGTAATTATAAAGTGGCATTTTTAGGAGTTCCCGACGGCAGGAATTCTCCCGGGACAGGCACAATGAAAGCTCCGGATCTGGTGAGAACAGAACTATACCGCCTGACAAGAATCCCTGGTAAATCAAAAATAATTGACCTGGGCAATATGAAAAACGGAGTCACATTTAATGATACTGTAACAGGTCTCCGCGACGTTCTGGTCTATCTGATAAAGCAGGATATCTTCCCCGTAGTACTGGGAGGAAGCAGTGCTTTGACCCTGGCTGTAGACAAAACAATGTCGGATCTGGGCATTAATTACACCCTTGCCGGTGTTGACTCAAGAATAGATTATATAAATGAAAAAAAAGCCCCTGATTCTTTCAGTTATCTTAATACTATTATCCATAAACAAAAAAGTTATCTCAGACATTATATCAATATAGGTTACCAGACCTATCTGAACGACCAGCAGGTCATAAACCGTTTCAATAAACAGAAATCAGAAATGGTAAGGATAGGAGATGCCCGGAAGGCTATTCATCTGACAGAGCCTCTTTTCCGCGACTCAGAAGTAGCTGTCTTTGATATGTCAGCTGTAAGACAATGTGATGCACCCGGAAGCATCAGTCCTTCACCTAACGGTTTTTACGGAGAAGAGATCTGTCTGCTTGCCAGGTATGCAGGCATCTCTGATAAGCTCAAAATATTCTGTCTTTTCGATGTAGACCCGGAATTTGATATCAGGAACCAGACAACGGGCCTTGCAGCGCAGATACTGTGGTTCTTCCTTGAAGGTTTCTCCCAGAAACAATATGAGGTGCCTGCCCTTAGTAACAATAACTCCGGACGTTTTATCAGGTATCATGTCAGGATCACCGATCTCGAGGAAGATCTGATCTTTATCAAGAGTACACTTACCGACAGATGGTGGATGGAATTAAAAAGCTCCGATAATAAACCCTTCTATATAGCCTGTTCTCATGAAGATTATCTGAAGGCTAACCATGATGAAATACCTGACAGATGGGTTCAGGGAACCGGCAGACCAAAAAACTGATTCACGGATAGCGCTGATTGCCAGTCGCTTAAAACATGATGAAAATCATTTTTTCGTTTATAGTGTATCAAAAAAAACATTTGTGCGTATAAGAGGATAATTTTTAAAAGATTAATAAATAAATGCACTGTTTTCTTCGTTATACTTTTTTATGTAATTTTAACCCTTCGATAAAGGTGGATTTTGCATACTGATATAAGGAAATGAAGAGATTTTGCGTGTTAATTTTAATATCCGTTTTGATGAACACTACAGGCATAGCCCAACAGGATCCGCTTACCAGTCAGTATATGTATAACACATTGACTTTTAATCCGGGTTATGCAGGAACATCCGGGATGATCTGTGCCACTGCCGTCAACAGGCAACAATGGCTGGGATTTGAAGGATCTCCTTCAACTACGGTTTTCAATATCAGCGCTCCTGTTTCTGTTTTAAATATTAAAAGCGGTATAGGAATGGTTGTTGAGAGTGATAATATCGGTTTTGACACAGACATCAATCTTTCTGCCGTATATTCATATCTTGTGGATATGGGAACAGCCAGGCTCGGGATAGGAGCATACTTCGGAATGGTCAACAAAACACTTGATCCCAGTTGGAGCATACCCGACGGAGCAGGTTTTACTCCTCCTGACCTCGATCCCAATATACCGGTAAACAAAGAGAGTGTTGTCGTTTTTGATGCCGGAGCAGGACTTTATCTCAATTCTGACAAATATTATATTGCGGCTTCTGTAACCCATATCAATCAACCCGATATAAAATACACCCAGGGGTCTTCCTACATAAGTCGTCATTATTATATTACAGCAGGTTATACCCTGCAACTTCCCAATCCGGCCATAGAAATACTTCCATCGTTTTTTGCTTACAGTGATGGCAGGATATTTCAGGCAAGTATTACTTCTTTAGTAAGGTACAATAAAAAGGTGTGGGGAGGCGTTTCATACAGAGCCGGAGATTCTGTATCCGGTCATGTTGGTATTGAACTGTTCAACGGTATCCGTATCGGATACAGTTATGACTTCCCTCTTTCTGATATCAGAAAGAGCACTTTAGGATCACATGAGTTTATGGTAAACTATTGTTTTGACCTTAGTTTCGGCAAGAGTCCGATGAGATATAAAAGTATACGCTTTTTATGATTAATTAAAAAAAATAACTTACTTGCATTATAAATTCAAAGGAATTATGAAAAATGTAATTCTAACTCTCCTGACAACTGTAATTATTTTTAGTGGGTGCAGCACCTCAGATAATGGAGAACTGACAGGTGTTCCGGGAAGAAAAAAATTCTTCGAACCGGAACCGATGGAAATGGCGTTTATCCCCGCCGGAAACTTCATGATGGGTCCCAGTGATCAGGATGCTTTGTTCTCAATGAACAGTCTGGCAAAATCAGTTACTGTTGATGCATTCTGGATGGACCAGACAGAGATTACTAACAATAAATACCGTCAGTTCGTATACTGGGTACGCGACTCAATATTCAGAACTAAACTTGGTAATGCCGGCATACCCGACAGAGACTATTTCCTTGTTGATGATGACGGAAATATGATTGAACCCTATGTCATTAACTGGGATGAAAAAATAGATCTCGAAGACGAAATCACCAGAGAGGTGATGGAAGAAATGTATTATCCGCCGGAGGAAAGGTTTAACAGTAAGAAACAAGTTGACGTACGTAAACTGAATTACTCATATTACTGGGTTGATTATCAGTCTGCCGCTAAAGTTAATTATGTTCAGGATTATGAAAATAACACAGGTCGTTATGAAGGTCAGGTCACTAATATTGATGGCTCACGCACCGATGTAAGGGACCGCTCTTCATTTATCAAACATATAGTGGTAAATATTTATCCCGACACATTATGCTGGATAAGAGACTTTACTTATTCCTTCAATGATCCCATGGCTGATCTGTATTTCTGGCATCCTTCTTTTGACGACTATCCTGTTGTAGGTGTGTCATGGGTTCAGGCAAATGCTTTTAGTCACTGGAGAACTGATTATATGAACAATGCTCTCAGAAAGAGCGGAGTTGTGGATGTAATGGCCTACAGGCTACCTCTTGAGACAGAGTGGGAATATGCTGCCAGAGGAGGTCTTGACCTTTCAATGTATCCATGGGGAGGCCCTTATACACGTAATTACGAAGGCTGTTTCCTGGCAAACTTCAAGCCTCTGAGAGGTAACTACATCGACGACGGTAATGTATATACAGGGAAAGTTGGTTCCTATGAACCCAATGAGTACGGTTTATACGATATGGCCGGGAACGTTGCCGAATGGACATGCTGCGCATATCATCCCTCTGCTTATATCTTCCAGCACGACCTCCAGCCAAATTATGAATATAATGCAACACCTCAGGATCCTCCTGTGCTTAAACGTAAAGTTATCCGCGGAGGCTCCTGGAAAGATATTGCTTATTTCCTTCAGACAAGTACTAGGGATTATGAATATCAGGACTCTACAAAACCATACGTAGGTTTCCGTAATGTAAGGTCCTATATAGGAGCCCAATTATAAATATTCAATTGAAATAACCAAAACTAAAAATATCAGGTATGAGCCTAGCAGAATTAGTACAAAGCAGCGGGTGGAAGAATTTTATTGCTAAACTTTACGGTTTAGGAGCTTCCGTAGTAATCGTCGGTGCACTGTTCAAGATACAGCACTGGCCACTGGCAGGAACAATGCTTACAGTAGGCCTTTTAACAGAAGCTATTATTTTCTTCTTCTCAGCTTTCGAACCTCTTCATGAGGAAGTAGACTGGACATTGGTATATCCTGAACTTGCAGGTATCCCTGACGATGACATGGATGAATTGCCTGTTCAAAGTTCAAGATACCGCGGAAGAGGATATGAAGGAGGTGGCGGTGGCGGAGCCGGATCAGCAGCTCTGGCAAAATTTGACGAGATGCTCGAAAAAGCAGATATCACACCGGAATTATTCAAGAATCTTGGAGTAGGTATGAAAAAACTGAGTGAAACAACATCCAACATAAACGCTATGGGTGACATCTCCGCTGCATCAGCAAAATACAAGGATACAATTGCCTACGCAAATGAATCTCTGGAGAAACTTGCTGAATCATACCAGAATACCACCAAAGTAATTAATGAAACTGGTTCTAATTACAAAAATATAGCTGATTCCCTTTCTGTAATCGAAATGGGAGGAAAATCATATCAGGAACAACTGGAAGCCCTTAATAAAAATCTGTCAGCCCTTAATGCAGTTTACGAACTTCAGAAAAAAGGTGCTGATGAACATCTTAAAGAGTCTGACAAACTGTTTAACGGAGTGCAGGATCTTATGAAAAATCTTACTGATTCAGCAGGTGATACAACGAAATACCGCGAACAAATAACAAAACTCAACGATAACCTGTCAGCTCTTAATAATGTTTATGGAAATATGCTTGCTGCTATGAATGTCAAGTAGCATAGTAATTTATTTCTCACTATTAAACTACTTTAAAAAATGGCTCACGAAAAGCTGTCACCGCGACAAAAAATGATAGGTATGATGTACCTGGTGCTGACTGCCATGCTTGCTCTTAACGTATCAAAAGAGGTTGTGAAAGCATTTATGCAGGTGGATAAAGGTCTTACACTTACCGTCGAAAACTATGTTAAAAAAAATAATATCTATTACGAGCAGTTTACCAGAGCCGCGGCTGAGAATCCTACAAAAGCAGGCCCGTATAAAGACAAAGCCTTTCAGGTTAAGGAACGTGCCGATGAGCTTTATAATTTTATCCAGGATCTGAAAATTGAAATAATAAAAACAGCTGAGAAAGAGGAAAACCCTCCGGCAATTTCAGGAACATCTATCGATATCACACAAGTCAAAAGATATGATGAAAACAATGTCCCTTCTGAAATACTTGTCGGTTCCAATGAAGCGGGTAAAGGATATCACCTGAAAGCAGCAATAGATGATTACCGTGATTTTCTTATTTCTATCCTCGAAGGGAAATTCCCTGAAGCAGAGGAAGCTCTTCGCCAGACACTGAATACAGATGATTCCAAAAATGAAGACGGAGAAACAGAACCATGGGTTAACCTTATGTTTCAAACGATGCCTGTTGTAGGAGCTACTGCCCTTCTGTCCAAAATACAGGTAGACGTAAGAAATGCAGAAACTGAAGTAATCAATCACCTCTATACCCAGATTGATGCATCTTCATTTAAATTCAATAAACTGAGTGCTATTGTTATCCCCGACGCAAGTTATATCACCCTCGGCTCCAGTTACAATGCCCGGGTGTTCCTTTCAGCAACTGACACTACACAGCAACCTGAAATCACTGTAGGTGAACAGAAACTTCCTCTCGACGAGACAGGAAAAGGTATTTATAGCGTCAAACCTTCTACAACCGGTTCAAGAACCTGGGGTGGAGTAATATCAATAAAAGCTCCCGACGGAACAATGAGAGAATACCCTTTCAGCTCATCCTACTCAGTGGGCGAGCCCAATGTAATATGCTCTCCTACAGCAATGAACGTGATGTATTACGGTATTCCCAACCCTATTGACGTTTCCGTTCCCGGAGTAAGCCCTAACAATATAAAGATAAGGGTCGTTAACGGTACTATATCTACAGAAAAAGTCAAAAATTCCAAAGGTGAAAATTTCAGAGGCAGCTGGTCAGTCAGACCATCTGCTGAAAGACAGAATGTCCAGGTAATTGTTTCTTCTACCGATGCCAGCGGAAAAACAATGACCTACGCTCCTTACGAATTCAGAGTGAAACCTGTTCCGAAACCTGAAGCACGGTTTGCAGGTAAAAATTCAGGATCAATTTCGAGAAATGTTGCTGTGGCACAACAGGGTGTCTTTGCCGTATTACCCGATTTTGATTTCGACCTTCAATGGCATGTCACAGGATTTACTGTACTTTATTCAGACAGAATGGGCGACTTCGAAGAAAAAAGTACCAGCAGTAACCTTACAGCTCAGCAGAAAGAACTCCTGAGCCGTCTTACCAGAGGAAAATACCTTACTATTAAAGATATTAAAGCAGTAGGCCCGGATAAAAAAACTGTTGACCTGAGTCCTGTTATACTGCAGATTGAGTAATATTTGTTGAATAGAAAATAGAAAAAAATATAGCTATGAATAAAAAAATTATTTTGGGACTTATCGTATTGCTGTTTGGAGGGGTATCCTATGCCCAGATGCAATCATTCGGCGATATTTACCAGAAATCTATTCCGGAGACAAAAAAGATCAATTATGCATTTCTCAGAGAGGCAGACGTTATCTGGTCAAACAGATACTACAGGCTTATTGATCTTCGTGAAAAGATCAACCATCCTCTCTATTATCCAACTCTCCCAACCCGCGATGGCAGAAAAAGCTTTATCAATATCCTTCTTGACGAGATTAAAGCAGGTAATATTACCGCATATTCCGTACTTGATATCAATGTTCCAACTACATATCAGGATATCGAAAGTAATATGGGAGCCACAACAAGAACCCAGCAAATACAAATAAATGCTGCCGGTGATACACGCGACTCCACTATAACAGAACAAGCTAAACCGGAAGATGTAAAACAATTACTCGTCTACGAAGAATGGTTCTTTGATAAAAAACTATCCAAAATGGATGTGAGAATAATTGCAATATGCCCCTACTGGATGGGCGTAGACCCTGAACTTCAGAGAGCCATGAGGAAACCACTTTTCTGGGTTAAATTCGATGAAATAAGAGATATACTGGCTAAAAACGAAGCTGTTGTTTCAAATAACGATGCCCAGAGATTATCATTCGATGACCTCTTCATGCAAAGACGATTTGGAAGCATCATCTGGGGTGAGTCAAATGTGTTTAACGACAGAACAATAAATGAATATACCGTCGGTAAAGCTTCTCTTTTTGAATCAGAAAGACTTAAGACCGAATTGTTCAACCTCGAACATGACCTCTGGGAATACTAAAATTCAACCGAAATAAAAAAAAATAATAAGGGCCAGTAAAAACCCTGGCCCTATCCCCTTCTACACGGATGGGGATATTTTTTTTATAAATACTTCTCCCCTGTCTCCTTCTTTACATCTTCAAGGTAATTCTTGATATTCTGTTCTTCCTCTTTTCTGACAATAAGAAGGACGTCATCAGATTCAACAATTATATAATCCTCCAGCCCTTCAATGATTGCCACCTTGCTGCCGGATATATTTATTATATTTCCCTTATTGTTATACGAAAATACATTCCCGCTTATAACCGAATTTCCATCTTTATCAGCTCTTGAATGTTCGTAAAGAGAACTCCATGTACCAAGATCAGACCATCCTATATCAGTGCATTTAACATAAACATTATCTGCTTTCTCCATGATAGCGTAATCAATAGATATGTTCTTACACTCGGCATACGTTCGTCGGATAAAATTCATTTCCTGATCAGTTCCTATCAGGTCCTTCCCCTCTTCAAACACTGTAAACATATCAGGCAGATGTTTCTCAAAGGCATCTACAATACTGCGTATATTCCAGATAAAGATCCCTGAATTCCAGTAAAAATCACCACTCTCAATAAATTTCCGTGCAAGTTCGATGTCTGGTTTTTCAGTAAATGTTTTCACTTTATACAGATTATCGAAACCATCCACTTTCTTTTTATAATCAGCCTGGATATAACCATACCCTGTTTCCGGGCGGTCAGGCTTAATACCTAAAGTGAGAAGAGCATCATTTTCCTTTACAAAATCAATGCTTTCACCAATCACTTTCCCAAACTCTTCTTCTTTTAATATAAGATGATCTGCAGGAGTGACGGTAATTACTGCCTTTGGGTCTTTCTGTAAGATCCTGAAGGTACCATAAGCCAGACAGGGCGCTGTATTACGCCTGAAAGGTTCTGCCAGTACATTAGACGGATCAATATCAAGCTGCTCAAGAACAATATCTTTATGCCGGTCACTTGTAACAACAAATATATTCTCCGGTGGACAAAGTGCTTTAAAACGCTTGAATGTCTGCTGTATGAAGGTCTCTCCGGTACCGAGTATATCAATAAACTGCTTGGGTTTTTCCCGTCGGCTGAGAGGCCAGAAACGACTGCCAATGCCTCCAGCCATTATGATCACATAGCGGTTATCCATATCCTATGAATTATAAAAGGTATATTTATTTACAAATATATAATTATTGCTAAGGCTTTTTTAGTCTGATTGAAGAAATAGAGCAATAATTTGTAATTTTGAACTCAATTTATACTACATGGTAGTTTTTCTAAGACAGCTCGGATTATATTTTATTATGCTGAAAAAGGTTTTTTCAAAACCTGAAAAACCCTTGATCTATTATCAGCAGACCATGCACGAGATGGTATATCTTGGAGTAAATTCCGTGGGGATCATCTCTATCATCTCTTTTTTCATGGGTGCTGTAATTACACTTCAGACAGCCTATAACACCGAGAATCCCATATACCCTACCTACCTGATCGGACTTGGATGCCGCGACTCTATAATACTTGAGTTTTCATCCACTATCTCTGCTCTCATTCTTGCCGGGAAAGTGGGTTCCAATATTGCCTCAGAAATAGGAACCATGAGAGTAACAGAACAGATTGACGCCCTTGAAATGATGGGTGTCAATTCGGCTTCTTACCTTATTCTTCCAAAAATTATAGCAACTCTTCTCTTTAACCCTCTCCTTACTCTCATCAGTATTATTGTAGCAATCCTTGGAGGATGGCTTGCAGGTACGACAGCAGGAGTAATAACTTCAGAGGATTTCATATATGGAATTCAGTATGCATTTATCCCTTATTATATAACTTATTCTATAATAAAAACTTTGTTCTTTGCCTTCATTATTACAAGTGTTTCAGCCTTCCATGGCTATTTTGTCGAAGGAGGTTCACTTGAAGTGGGACGTGCAAGTACGAAAGCTGTTGTATACAGCAGTGTTCTGATCCTCCTTTTTAATGTAATTCTTACCCAATTATTGTTATCATGATCAGGGTAGAAAATCTTAATAAAACTTTTGATGGCAGATTAGTTCTGGATAATATATCTGTCACCTTTGAAACGGGAAAAACAAATCTTATCATAGGCCGTAGCGGGTCTGGTAAAACTGTTCTGCTGAAATCAATTGTGGGCCTTCATGAACCGGACACTGGTGAGATTTGGTTTGAAAATATCCTGTTTAATAACCTTGATTTTGAAGAAAGGAAAAAGATACGGGAACAGATGGGAATGCTTTTTCAGGGAAGTGCATTGTTCGATTTCTTCACAGTTGAACAGAATGTGAGATTTCCTCTTGATATGTTCACCGGCAAAACCCTTGAAGAAAAAACTGAACGAGTTAATTTCTGTCTAAAAAGAGTTAATATTATCAATTCAAATAATCTGTATCCCTCAGAACTGTCAGGCGGTATGAAGAAACGTGTGGCCATTGCACGGGCCATAGCCTTAAACCCGAAATACCTTTTTTGCGATGAACCAAATTCCGGTCTTGATCCTCTTACTGCAATACTTATTGATGAGCTGATAAAAGAGCTGACCGAAGAATATTCAATGACAACCATAGTGAATACACACGACATGAATTCAGTCATTGAAATAGGTGAAAAGGTAATATTTATTCATGAAGGGGTTAAGTGTTGGGAAGGGACCAATAAAGAAATACTCCATTCCGATAACCAGATTCTGAACGATTTTGTCTTTGCCAATTCTCTGGCAAAGCAATTAAAATCAAGAGAAAATAATAATTCCGTTTAGGAATCAGTCCACTTCTTCGTATTCAACAAACTCTCCCGTATCTTTTGATACTTTTTTGTTTTTCTGACGCCTTATGCGATCAGCTTCAGCTTCCCTTTCCTTTTTCTTATCTACAATCCTGAACCCTGAAAAAGAACGGAATAGAAGCATTATAATAATTACAATTAATATCAGTCTTACTAAGATGACCATCTCAAAAAAAATTTATTTATTGTATCTGGATCATTGGTTTATCATTTCGTCCGGAAAACTCTTTATTACCGAAACATAAGTTTATTCCAAGTCTGGCATGAGCAGTACTCCATATTTCCGGTAAAGGGATCTTTCCCCCATCGATATCTGTTACATGTTTCCAGCTCAAAGGAATTCTGTCAGCCATTGCATAGATCTGAAACCAGCCCGCCCTGAATGCCAGACCAAGACCAATATTATTCCGTCGGTAATTAGTAGCGGTATAAGCGATACTGGTAGAAAACATATTTCTGATATTCAGATTTGCCGATAGAGTAAAAGCTTCGTGATATCTGTTATCCCTGTATCTTGTATGGGATAATAATCCTACAGAGAATGATTTGGTAAGCTTATAACTGCCACCAGCTGTTATACCGTATGAAAGTCTGGTTTTATACTGATTATATGTTCTGGAAAAAACTACTGAGTTCATCATGGAATCGATATAAGCTTCAGCTATATCTTCAAAATTTGCCGAACCTTCATACACATCCTGAAGATTTTCTCCTGTAAAGACAAAATCACTCTCTGCCTGTAAATTAGTAACATCCTCTTTCCAGCTGATAAAACCCAGATCGGTTACAGCAGCCGAAACTGATAATTTATCAGTAATATTATATAATGCGCCTAAATCAAGTCCGAATCCTTTATTCCCTGTACTTAAGACATTTTTTACAATATCTTCCGGTGATTCAAACCGGCTTTCATCAAACACGATTTCTGAGGGCATGTCCTCTTCTTCATCCCATTCAATGGTTACCGGTCCACTGACATCCAAAGACATATCTGCATCCCATGTCTGAGAATAATCATCAGCTATCTCGGCATTGAACCTGTTGGTTGTCAGTTTCATATCCGCGATGCCAATAAGGAGTTTCCCTTTCACTCCTATTCTAAACCTGTCGGTGATATTTTTTGAAAAACCGACACCAAACTCATTATATAATTGTGCTCCAATATTTAACCCAGCCAGGTCGTAGGAATTTCCGGCCAGTACTTCTTCTTCATAAAAAGCCAGGCGGAACAGATCTTCCGGGAAAAGAAAATTACCTTCTTCCCGTATATTGTAATCCATAAAAACATACATGTCCTTCCCTGCTGAGAATCCCAATCCGAAAACCTGGACCGAGGCTTCTTCCCTTAAAAAATTATAATCCCCTCTCTCTGACAGAAAACGATCAGAATCAAAGCCTTCACTTATGAGAGCAATGGAATCAGCAGGCTGCCCTTCAAAAAACACATCTTTGAAATTCAGAATATTATTGTTAATATTCAGGTTAATACCCGATATGACCGGCAGACCTATATATACTTTATTTGTTGGCCGCAGAGCAGGATTTAAAAAATGATTCTGGGGCAAATTCATGTAATACATTACCTGGCTGTTCTGGGATAATGCCTCGGTACAAATACCTGATATTAACAGGAAAGTCAGTAATAATTTCATCTTAACATTCATAGCCAATCTATTTGATCCTGGTATTCAGCTTATAATTGTAAAGGAACCTGTCAGTACCCCCAACAATAAGATTCCAGTCATTCGAACCGGTGAGCCTCCCTATGGAAAACATTGAAGCACCCCGCAAGGGGAAGCCACTCATTGTGTTACCTTCACTGTCAACCAGAAATATCTGTTTATTCTTTATGTCAAATACTCCTATTTTCCTGTCAGATGAACTGAAAATAAAATTTATCGGTCCACCGAGCTCATCCGAACCGAATTTTCTGTTGAACAATTCAGATCCGTTATTGTCGTAAAGATACAATATGCCACTGTCAATAAAAATATATTCACCAAAACCATCCCCGTCTACATCAAAAAAATCAAAAGAATGGTCACTTGAAAATTCCCGTTTCTTTGATTTCTTCACATTACCGTCGAAATATATATGCTGAATAATTCCGTCAGGACCCGAACAGATGACACAGGGCTCAGACCCTGCATCGAGTCTGATTGATGAGCCTCTTGCTTTTGTGACATGCTCTTTTAATGTGAGCCTTGTTCTACCAGTACGGTCGGTGAAATATAAGGAGGTTTCATCTGCTGTAATCAGATAATCCCTCCCTGAAATTCTAAACCAGCATATCTCTGAACTGACAACACTGGCCGTACTGAATGATCTCCATCCCTTTACTATACTCCCAGACTTATCATAAGCATAAACCATCTTATCCTCACCGGCTATCAGAAGCCTGTAATTCTGATTATTATCATAGTCAAACAAGGCAAGGGGATTTGTGGCAGGCGATCTGAGGCGTACAGGATATCTCTCAACGTAATTGCCATTACGGTCAAGAAGATGCAGATAATTCTTCCCTGAAAATAATAACTGATATTTATTGTTCCGATAATAATCGATCATATAAACTGCACTCTGTATCTTCTCTCTCAATGGAACTTTCCATAAAATCCTTCCTGCAGCATTTATAAGGTAAGCATTGTTTTTCAGGTCCTGAATAAAAATTTCCTTTTCTCCTGTATTATGATTTGTAAAGAAAAAAGGCTTTATCCCTGCAATGGTGTCAAGCAGAGTCTCCCATTCTGTCAGCGATTCTTTCCGTGGCTCTTCTTTAAACAAGACAGAAAGACTGTTATAAATCATATTGTTACTCGGAGTGAGCTGATATCCTGTAGCCTGAATCTTACTAAGCGATTCCTCATTGGATTCCATAAAGCTGATTATATCATCACTAAGATATTTCTTCAGATAATCTGTTATAAGAAAAGGAACGCAATAGAAGTAATAGGCTGACACACTGGGCAGTGTGCTCTCAAATTCCTTATAGATCAGATCATTTGCCAGAGTTTTTTTCAGCATATTATCATAAAGGACACTGAAAATAGTATTGTCAGAACTGCCTGTAATAAGATAATTACTGTAAAAAGCAAAATAAGAATCATCAAAATTTCTTGAGAATCCGGGAATAAGGGCATCGGCAAAACCCCTGAAAGTTGTTTTATATACAGGGATATTTATCTGGTTATCCGGATGGAAATAAGTGATACCTGTACCCTTTTCCTGCTGTGAAAAATGGTCAAGGAAAATCTTTTCGGCAAATACCCTGTCTGTCAGTTCATATATTATCAGTGTATTTTCATCCGCACTACTTCCTTTTATGTTGATATATGCCCTTGTAACTTCATCTCCTGTAAATTCAGCCAGTGCAGAAGCCAGGTCTGCCACAGCGGGAGACACATTATCCGCTTTTTCATCCCCTGTCCTGAATGACGGAACAAGCGACTCAAACAATGCTGTAGCTGATGGTAATATTTTATAAGTATCAAAAGCTGTAGCATTCCCTGTCTTGTATTTATAAAGTACCCTTGATGTATCTGTACACTCTGTATAACCGTTAACAACAACTCCGTTATCCTTTATATATATATCCCCAACAGCATATTCTGTTAGTTTTTCTATTCCTCTTGCCGAAACATAATCCTCTCTGAAGACAGAATTAATAACTGGTTTAAGATTATCAAAAACCAGAAATATCTTATCCTCATTTTTCCCTGAGGCTGCAAAAATTCTCGAAAACCCGGGTCTGTCGCGTATGTCATCAGACCCAATTGTAGTCCTGGCTATAGTTGTTTTCATGAGATCCACAGAATGAGTGCAAATAAGTAATCCCGACTTAAGAGCAATGTAAACGGTATCTTCTCTGTTATCTGTGGCATAAGGAAGTTCCAGGACTTTTGTTCCGAATATTTTATTATCCTGTATCGCATTTATCCCTGATGACAAAAGGACCTCTTTAAGATGACGGATTTTTGTACCGGATAAAACTGCGAGAGAAAGTAGTGCTTCAGTATTACCTTCTTCTGAAAAAGAGAAGGAAATGATTGCCGAGCTGCCACTTTGAATCTTATGACACTCCGTTTTATTTACCTGCCCGGCCAGAAACCTGATTTTAGTATTCAGCCTGTCAAGATCTTTTATACTTGCCACCTCTGCCATTATGCCATTATCTGAAGTGACTGAATTAAGAAAACTCTGAAGATCTATTGTTTCAATGATGAGGAAAGCATCTGAAGGAACTGCTTTATAGGGATCGGTCAATATTGTTTTTCTTCCCTGATGAAGAAAATAAACCATAACTGCAAGCCCTGAAACCAGCAGTACAACTATAAATATGGCAAATCGTTTACCCACTATGTCTTACTGTTTGGTTCAACTTCAAAAGTAAACAATAAATTTTAATGAACCGGCATTTACGGCCGGCCAGGGTGCCGGCCTAAGCAACACGCTGTTATCCTGCTGTTTTTCCGCTCGTTACAAGGTCTGTTTTTTGGCACGTTATTTGTTTTTATGATAGTACACAGGCAATCTCAAATATATACTTGATCCCTCAAGTCCAGCCAGGCCAAAAGCCTGGCTTTATTTTTCAGAAAGACCGGTAGCCTATTATTTCTCTTACTTCTCTGATTGTTTTTGAGGCACTCTCCCTTGCTTTTTCCGCTCCCCTTGCAACAACTTTTGACAGGTACTGATTATCGGAGAGTATCTCCAGAATTCTTTCTCGTATGGGACTTGTTACTTTTATTATGTCTTCGGCCAGTTGTTTCTTCAAATCTCCATAACGTATTTCGCAGGAAGCATACTTTTCAGTAAAATATTTTACGGTAGAAGGATCGGATACAATTTTCATCAGAGTGAAAAGATTTTTAACCGGCTCTGAAGGTTTTTCTCCGGGTGTTTTGGGGCCGCTATCAGTGACAGCACGCATCACTTTCTTCCGTATTTCCTCAGGGCTGTCGAAAAGATAAATGCCATTCCCTTCACTTTTACCCATTTTACCAGTACCATCAAGTCCGGGCACCTTAACCAGTTTCTTCCCGAAATTATAAGCATCAGGTTCCGGGAAATAATCAACTCCATACATAGTGTTGAAACGTCTTGCAAACCGTCTGGTCATCTCCAGATGCTGTTCCTGATCCTTCCCTACAGGTACTTTGCTTGCCTTATGTATGATTATATCGGCAGCCATCAGAACAGGATAGGTCAGAAGACCCGCATTAATATTATCGGGGTGCCTGCGTATCTTCTCTTTAAAGGATGTCGTCCGCTGAAGCTCACCAACATAGGCATTCATATTAAGAAGAAGATATAATTCTATCACCTCCGGCACATCACTCTGTATAAAAACAGTTGCTATCTCAGGATCAATACCACAGGCCAGATATTCTGCCAGTACCTGCTTAATATTTCCATGCAGGTCATCCGGTTTTGGGTGAGTAGTAAGAGCATGATAATCTGCAATAAAAAAGAAACATCTGTTCTCTTTCTGCATTTTTAAAAAATTACTGAGTGCCCCGAAATAATTCCCCAGATGCAAATTACCTGTCGATCTTATACCACTTACTACTGTTTCCATTTTGTACTCCTAAATTTTCATACGTTTATTTATTTGAGCGTATGGGATTTACATGATAAATAATCATACTTTTTTGTGAGTTTCTGCTCATGTAAATTTCATACAAAACTAATTGTTTTTTCTGCCTGTGCAATCGACATACCTCTAAAGGTTAGTCTTTATGATGTATAATATGCACTTACAATCCGGCCACAGCGAGAGAAACAAAGAATGTAACGCCGGATACACGTTAATAAACCAAACCCTTCTCGTCCGCCAAAGCCGACGCGAAGGAGGATTAAACAGGAGGAGCTTACTGCTAAATTATTTGTACCTTTGTGACATTAAAATCAGATATGGTGGAATCGACAAGACAAAAAAAGGTTTCCAGATTATTACAAAAGGAAATAGCCGATATCTTTTTACGGAAAGGAAAAGAATTTGCTCCCGGCAAATTGGTTTCAATTACTAAAGTGAGAATAAGTCCGGATCTTTCTTTCGCCAGAGTTTATCTGAGCATCTTTCCGTCAACAGATAATAATCATGTTCTTAAATCTGTACAGGATCACTCTTCAAAGATACGTTTCGATCTTGGGCAAAAAATAAGGTCACAGCTGAGGATCGTTCCCGAAATTGCCTTTTTTATAGACGATAGCCTCGACTATATTGATAATATCGATAAGCTGTTGAAAACCTGATCCTGATGCAATACGAACCAATTAAGAGATTACTTGGAAGATTTTTTTCCGGTCCTGTGTGCATGAGGATTATCTATTATACTATCCTTGATATTATTTTATTACGTACCTGGCATGTTAAAAAAACTCTGAAAAAAATATCCCGGCATCTCCCTGTCAGTTCCTCTGTTCTCGATGCCGGATCAGGTCCGGGACAATATACCTGGTTCATGGGACGTAAAAACAGACTCTGGACAATAACAGGTGTTGATATAGACAGCAGCATGACAGATGAGTGCCGGAAATTTTTTAGCAAGACTTCTTTATCAGGAAGAGTAAGATTTATCACATCCGGTCTTGAAACATTTACCGAGCCGGATAAATTTGATCTTATTATCTCAATCGATGTGATGGAGCACATCCAGGAAGATGAAACTGTATTTTATAATTTTTTCAGATCTTTGAGATCAGGAGGTATCCTCCTTATCTCTACACCTTCAGACCTGGGAGGATCAGACGTTCATTCCGGTGACGATAAATCATTTATTTCAGAACATGTGAGAGACGGATACAATATGCAGGAGATCAAAAACAAATTGGCATCAGCCGGATTCAATGATATAGAAGGCAAATATACCTATGGGAAACCTGGTAATATATCCTGGCACCTGACAATGAAATATCCCGTTATCATGCTTAACCGTTCATATCTGTTTTTTCTTGTATTACCAATTTATTACCTTGTTTTTTTCCCGGTTTCAATAATACTTAACATTTTTGATCTCTGTTTTGAGCATAAGACAGGGACAGGCTTACTGATTACTGCAAAGAAAGCATAATGAGACTCTCGCTGTACATAGCCAAAAGATATCTTTTCGCGAAGAAATCGCGTAATGCGATAAATGTTATTTCGGGAGTTTCTGTTACCGGTGTGGCTGTCGGGACCATGGCTCTGATAATTATACTTTCCGTTTTTAACGGACTGGAAGAGATGGTGAGATCTATTTTCAATACTTTTGATCCCGACCTTAAGATAACACCCGCAAAAGGAAAGACATTCATCCCTGATCAGCAGATGCTCCATTTGTTGTCAAATGTAAACGGGGTATCCTGTTATTCCCTTACTATTGAGGAAAATGCCCTGCTCAGATACAATGACCGGCAAACAATTGCTACTGTTAAAGGAGTTGACGACCAGTATGCTCTGGTGACAGGTATTGACAGCTCAATGTGGGATGGGGATTTTATTCTTAAATCTGAAAATGGCAGGAATTATGCAATACCGGGAATAGGTATCGCCAATTATCTGGGAGTGGGATTAAACTTCATATACCCTATCAATATATATGTTCCCCGCAGATCAGCCTCAGCTACAGTCAATCCCGACGATGCTTTTAACAGAAACTTTATATTCCCGTCAGGTATTTTCCAGGTGGAACAATCCTACGATTCAAAGTACATTTATGTGCCTGTCGACTTTGCCAGAGATCTGTTCGATAACAGAGACGGAGTGAGCACTATAGAAATAAAATTATCCCCAAATGCTTCCGAAAAGGCTGTACAAAGGGAAGTGGAAAACATATTCGGCAATGCTTTTGTCGTAAAAAACCGCTTTGAACAACAGGAAATATTCTACCGGGTCATGCGCTCTGAAAGACTGGCAATATTTCTAATACTTACTCTTATCATTATTATTGCTTCTTTTAATATTATCGGTTCACTCACTATGCTGATAATTGAGAAAGAACGTGATATAGAAATACTCAAAAGTCTTGGTGCAGACAGAGACCTTATACGCAGGATATTTATCTTTGAAGGCTGGATGATTTCTATCATCGGAGCCCTTATCGGATTGACACTGGGCTTTTTTGTCTGCTGGCTTCAGCAGACATACGGCCTGGTCAAACTGAATAGCGACTCCCTGCTGCTGAATGCTTATCCTGTTGTAATGAAAATGAAAGATTTTATTATTGTCCCCCTGACTGTCCTTGCAATAGGCTACTGGGCCGCCTGGTATCCCGTCAGATATCTCACAAGGAAATACCTTGATAAAGATGAAAAACAAGTCTGAAAAAAATATAATATATTATCACAGGAAGATGATCATTGTTCTAATAATGAGCCTTCTGTTCCTCCCCAGCTGTTCAAGATCAGAAAAGAACAAAATCATTCCCGAAGATGACTTTTATGAAATACTCTACGAGGTGTCTCTGGCAAACGGACTTATGATAGTACCTGAGGTAAGAAACACCTTTTCAGGAAGAGATACTGCCCGACATTATTATGATATAGTTGAAAATTACGGTTATTCCGTAGAACAAATGGAAAATACCCTGCGGTATTATTTTACACGAAAACCCAAGAAATTGATCAGGCTTTACGATAAAGCCATAGGGAAGATGTCAGAAATGGCTTCCATTATACGTTACGACAATACGATCGTTCCTGACGGAAGGGAAGATCTGTGGAAAAATGAAACAACATATTATCTTCCTGATACTACAAGCAATAAAAAGCTATGCTTCGGTTATGAATTGCGGTCTCCGGGCCGGTATACACTTGAATTTTCAACAACTGTTTACCCCTGCGACCAGTCATTCAACCCGCATTTCAGTGCTTTTACCTGCCACGCCGACAGTGTTGGCAACGGAGTGAGAACTGTTCTTCCGGAATTTAAGTATATAAAAGATGGCCGGGATTATCAGTACAGAACATTTTTATTGGTGGAAAAGAATAAGCCCCTGTACTTAAGGGTTTTTCTCTATGATCACGATAATAATCCTGAAAACATAATCCCTCTTGCCACTATTAAGGGAATCTCTCTTTTTTATTCGCCCTGATACAATATGAGATCCTTTTCTGCTCAATATATCTTTACCAATACAGGCCTTCCCTTAAAAAGATCTCTGGTAAAAACAGGTGATGACGGGACAATAATAAGCGTTGAAGATACCTGTGGAGATCTTAAAGAAAAACAATCCGTTGAGTTCTTTAACGGTATAATTATCCCAGGTTTCGTTAACTGCCACTGCCATCTGGAACTTTCACATCTCAGGGGGCTTATTCCTGAAAAGACAGGGTTGCCCGACTTTATCTCCCGGATACGCTCCCGCCGTGAAACAAGACAGGAAGATATTGTTTCTTCAGCTTTAACTGCAGACAGTGAAATGTATCATGAGGGTATAAACCTGTGTGCCGATATCTGTAACACACCTGCTACATTCCCGGTGAAAAAAGAAAGCCCAATACAATACATCAATATGCTGGAAGTCTTCGGTATAGATCCTGACAAAGCCGGACACCGGATGCTGGAAGCTGCTGTACTGGCAGAAGAATCCGGAAAATACGGTCTTGAAGGTTATATAACACCTCATTCTCTTTATTCTGTCTCTCTTCCACTCCTTCAGCTGATTAAAAGACAAAGTGCACATAACAAGGTCAGTTCAATTCATTTTCTCGAAACAAAAGACGAAATACCTTTTCTCAGACATCACAAAGGACCACTAATTGATTCATACCGGAAAAGCGGGATCATGCCTCCTTATCTGAAGACAGTCGGAGACCATGTCTCCGGCATCCTGACCGAAACAACAAATTCCGGAAACCTGATCCTGGTCCATAATACCTGTGTCAACAAACATATTCTCCGTTCTGTTAATAAAAGAGAAAATACATTCTGGTGCCTCTGTCCGCGTTCAAATATTTTTATAGATAATGTCATCCCTCCCGCCGGACTGCTTTGGAAAGAGGGCTGTGAAATCGTAACAGGAACCGACAGTCTTGCTTCAAACAGCAAGCTGAGTATCCTCTCAGAACTAAAAATATTACAGGAACATTTTCCGGATATTGGTCTGGAAAATCTTATTCGCTGGGGAACTATTAACGGGGCAAAAGCTCTTGGGAAAGAAAATCTTTTTGGTAAAATAGAACCCGGACTTAAACCCGGACTACTTCTCCTGCAGGATATCGATCTCCTTAATTTCAAACTCCTGCCGGAGACTACTGTAACCCGGCTGGTCTGATTCTTTCTTCCATATACTGCGTATACATTATCCTGATTACAAAAACCAAATCTGCCAGTTCAGTCTGCAAGACCTGACTGTCTTTTATACATACTTATGAATATTAAATAATTAATATGTTAATTTTGCCGCAATAAAAACTATATGCCTACTTTCCTCTTCGATAAGATAATATTCGGTCCTGTGAAAAGCCGCCGGCTGGGTGTTTCTCTTGGCATCAATCTGCTGCCTGTTACCCGTAAGATCTGTAATTTCAACTGTATATATTGTGAGTGTGGCCTTACAATGAACTCAACAGTCAAAGGCGAACCTTTGCCTTCGCGTAAAGAAGTCTATGAAGCCCTAAGAGAGAAACTATCATCAATGAAAGAAAAAAACCAGGATATTGATGTTATAACCTACGCAGGCAACGGAGAACCCACTCTTCATCCCGAATTTACCGGAATAATTGATGACAGCATTGAACTGAGAAACAGATATTTCCCTGAAGCTTCAATAGCAGTATTATCCAATGCAACAACCATTCACAAACCCTCTGTAAGAAAGGCCCTTACAAAAGTTGACCAGAATATACTCAAGCTCGATTCAGCTCTTGATCCAACAATAAAGATACACAACCAGCCACATGGCGATTTTCATGTTGCCACTCTTATTGAAAACCTGAAAAAGTTTAAAGGAAACCTCATTGTACAGACTATGTTTGTCCGTGGCATATACAGGGGCAGAGTAATCGATAATACAACACCTTCTGAAATTGAAGCCTGGCTGGAAGCACTGAAATCCATTAAACCTTCTGAAGTAATGATCTATACTATTTCGAGAGATACTCCGGAGACAGGGCAGCTGAAAAAAGTACCCCTTGACGAACTCAATAAGATAGCTGACAAAGTAAGGGAGACAGGAATTAAGACTCAGGTATCAGGCTGATTGTGAAGAAAAAATATAACATCCTTATTTGCCCTCTTGAATGGGGATTGGGACATGCCGGACGTATAATTCCTCTGGCGGTGAAACTCCATGAAATGGGACATAATGTTATTATAGGGGCAGGAGAGAAACATCTCTCTTTCTTCAGAAAAGAAACCAAGGATTTCACATTGATAAAATTTCCGGGATTTAGTCCGAAATATTCCGGCTTTCTGCCACAATACCTGGTAATACTGGCAAAAGTGCCATCCCTCATCTTCCATATTATCCGGGAACATCACAAAATAAAAAGGATTATACGGCAATACGACATTGATATACTTATCAGCGACAACCGTTTCGGATTATGGAATAACGATATAATAACTGTTTATCTTACACACATGATCGTTATTCCTATGCCGAAGCCGTTTCGGTTCATGGAATTTGCAGGCATATTACTACACAGGGCAATAATAAAGAAATATAATTACTGTTTTATTCCCGATCTGCCGGGTCATCTTAATATATCCGGCAGACTGTCACATACGGGCAAGCTGCCATCAAATACAAGATTCATCGGTATCTTGTCGCGATTTACCACACAGGGCATAGCCCATAGTAAAGAGCCCTGTCGTTTCAGTCATAACACCGTAATTATTTCGGGACCTTCTCCCCAGTCTGAGATTCTGCAGGAAAAGCTATCAGGAATATTTATTGACAGACAGCCTGTGACAGTAATACTTGGAGGGAAACCCGGGGAGGCTGCAAAGGAAGTCCGGAAAGGGAATATTATCTGGTATAATCATTTACCTGCAGCTGCGATGAAAGAGATTATTACAGGAAGTGACCAGGTAATAGCCAGGGCCGGGTACACCACTATTATGGAACTTATCAGTCTGGGATGCAGTGGTATACTTATACCCACTCCGGGTCAGACAGAGCAGGAATATCTTGCAGCCTATTTATCGGAAAAAGGCTGGTTCACCAGTGTTCTGCAAAAAGATATTGACTCTTTTCTATTTTCTGAAAAGACAGATATTTCACAGAGAGAGGAGATCATTGCACAGAGTCGTAAGTTATTTGAGGAAACCCTCACAGAACTGTTAGAGGATCACAAGCACAGCACCTGATACCAGCAGACCCAGGAAAAAGCCTGACCATACCTCTGCCGGAGTATGGGACTTGAGATACAACCTTGAAGTCATTACCACACCTGCCAGTAGTACAGCCCCAATAAGGCAGCCAATAAGTGATACATGCATCTTCAGTGAGAGGACTACAATAAGAGATATAAGTCCTCCCATACCTGCAGAATGGATAGATATTTTCCACCGGAAATTCACTAAAGTTAACGATACTGACACGATTAATGTGGCAAGAGTGAATGATTTGATAAAAAACGGTATACTGAATCTATGCAGAAGATATACAGTAAAAGCATACAATAACGAAGTTATGATCAAAGGCAGAACTCTCTCCTTCCTTTCGCTTATAGCCCATGACGTGATTATATTCCTGTATCTCAGATATGGCATTAGAGAAAGAGGTACAATTACATTATCAATCAGCACTATTAAAAAGAGTATCCTTTTGGCAGCCGGAGGGAGGTAAGCAAGTATTGTCGGAGCAAAAAAGATAACCAGCAACCCGTAAAGAGGCATCAGAATAGGGTGAAAAACCACAGATATTATTTTTGCAAGCAGAGGTCCGTATGATTTTTTATTATTCTCCGTCATTATACTTCCTTTCTTAACCGTGCTACCGGTATATTCAATTGTTCACGATATTTGGCTACAGTACGTCGTGCTATCTGATACCCTTTATCCTGAAGTATGGCTGTTAGTTTTTCGTCTGTCAATGGTTTTCTCTTATCTTCATTATCCAGACAATCCTGTAATATCCTCTTTATCTCTCTTGTGGACACCTCTTCTCCGCTATCCGTCTGAAGTCCTTCAGAAAAGAAAAACTTAAGTGGCAGAATACCGAAATGTGTTTGTATATACTTACTGTTAGCAACTCTTGATACAGTGGAGATATCCAGACCTGTCATCTCTGCAACATCTTTGAGTATCATAGGTTTTAATTTAGTCTCATCTCCATCAATAAAATAATCGTTCTGGTATTCCAGTATTGCATTCATAGTAAGCAGAAGAGTGTTCTGCCTTTGTTTAATAGCGTCGATAAACCATTTGGCAGATTCGATTTTCTGTTTTACAAACATAACCGTATCTTTCATCTCCTTACTGCTTGATTTATTCCTGCTATAAGTCTTAAGCATCTGGTTATATGATGTACTAAGTCGTAATTCGGGAAGGTTACGTGAATTAAGGTGAAGGTCAAAACCCTCTTCGGAATGTTCCAGAATAAAATCGGGTATGATAGGCTGAGCAATTCTGCTGAAAGGATCGTTATAAATACCTCCGGGTTTGGGATTCAGCTTAAGTATTTCATCAATAGCTGTTCTAAGATCCTGTTCGCTGATATCCATTCTTGTAATGATCTTGTCATAATGCTTTTTGGAGAATTCTTCAAAATAATTATCAATGATCAGGTATGCCAGTTCCAGAGGTTTGTGTGAAAGGTCTTTTTTCTTTAGCTGGAGTAACAGTGTCTCTCTGAGATCTCTTGCCCCTACTCCTGCCGGATCCAGATCCTGAATAACGGCCAGCACCTCTTCAAGCTCTGCTTCCGTTGCAGTGATATTCTGAAGAAAAGCAAGGTCATCCACTATACTTGATAGTTCGCGTCTCAAATATCCATCCTCATCAATATTCCCAATAATGAATTCCCCGAGGATAAGTTGTCTTTCTGTTATGTCTCTCAGATGGAATTGTGATTCCAGATGTTCGTGAAAAGATGATCCGGCAGAAAAAGGTATTTCGCCTTTTCTGTCATCATCCCGGCTGTAATTATTTGTTTGAAGACGGTAATCAGGAATATCATCATCTTCCATATAATCATCAAGAGTAAATTCATCCTGATCCTTGTCTTTATCCTCATATTCTTCTTCTTCCGGTTCTTCCTGTGACACATTTTCTTCGTCACTGCCCTCTTCAAGAGCCGGGTTGTCTTCAAGCTCTTTTTTTATTCTCTGTTCAATCTGCAAAGTAGGCACCTCCAGCAATTTGATCATTTGAATTTGCTGGGGTGAAAGCTTTTGTAATAATTTCTGTTGCAGTTTCTGCTTTAACATTTATTCTTTGCAGTTAAGAAATGAGGACAGCCAATTTAAAATTCCGCATTTTTTGGTGTTCTTGGGAAAGGTATCACATCACGTATATTGGCCATACCGGTAATAAATACTATCATTCTTTCAAAGCCCAGACCGAAGCCGCTGTGAGGGGCTGTTCCGAATTTCCTTGTTTCAAGATACCACCAGAGATCTTTTTCCGGGAGACCCAGTTCGCGGATGCGGTTTAGTAATCTGGTATAATCCTCTTCACGCTGTGATCCTCCGATAATCTCTCCTATACCCGGAAACAGAACATCCATTGCCCGTACGGTCTTCCCGTCATCATTCTGCTTCATATAAAAAGCCTTGATCGATTTCGGGTAATCGGTAAGGATGACCGGTTTTTCAAAATGTTCTTCAACCAGATACCTCTCATGTTCAGCCTGAAGATCTCTTCCCCATCCGACAGGATATTCCCATTTTCTACTTGCTTTTTCGAGTATCTCTACGGCTTCAGTATAAGTCAGCCTGACGAAATCATTTGAGATAACAAACTGTAAACGATCAAGAAGACCTTTATTTATCATATTATTGAGGAAAGTAAGATCTTCTCTGCAGTTTTCCAGAGCATACCTTATAAGATATTTCAGAAAATCTTCTGCCAGATCCATATTATCTGTCAGGTCATAAAAAGCCATTTCCGGTTCTATCATCCAGAATTCGGCCAGATGACGGGGGGTATTTGAATTCTCTGCACGGAATGTGGGTCCAAAGGTATATACTTCTCCAAGAGCAAGAGCTCCCAGTTCACCTTCCAGCTGGCCTGATACAGTGAGATTCGTCTGTTTACCAAAAAAATCCTCAGAAAAATCCACTGATCCGTCTTTTTTTAAAGGGATATTTGTCAGATCAAGGGTAGTCACATGGAACATTTCACCTGCCCCTTCTGCATCACTACCTGTTATGACAGGGGTATGAAGATAGTAAAAACCTCTTTCATTGAAATACTTATGTATTGCAAAGGCCATGGCATGCCTTATCCTAAGAACGGCTCCGAAAGTATTGGTTCTGGGTCGAAGATGTGCGATCTCCCTCAGGAATTCCATTGAATGGCCCTTTTTCTGAAGAGGATAGGTCTCCGGATCACAGGTACCATAAAGCTCAATTGATAATGCCTGTATCTCCACATTCTGTCCTTTCCCTTCAGACTCAACCAGAATGCCCTTTACAGAAAGACAGGACCCGGTGGTAATGTCTTTAACCAGCTCTTCATCAAACAAGGAAACATCAGCAACAACCTGAATATTATTAATCGTTGAACCATCATTGAGTGCAATGAAAATAATATTTTTACTCCCACGCTTTGTCCTTACCCAACCCTTGACAAGCACTTCTTTTCCCTTCTCTGTAGATGATAATAATTCCTTGATTTTGATCCGTTTCATTTCCTGTTAAATGTTTAACTTATTGCTGTGCCCCAAATATAAGAACAACATCTGTAAAGGCTGTCTCAGATACCGGCAAACAACAAACGTAGCTTTGTTTATATAAGTTCTGCAAATTTTTCATGCAAAAATAATAAATTGTTGATCGCTTAAGAGAATATGGTTCTCTTTTATTCATATATGGCATTATTTTTGAGCAAAAGAGTGCATTTTTTATAATCTATTTCTAAAAAATACGTTTTCACTATCTTAACGGTTTGAAATTTATCAAAAACTAAATACATTTGGTATTATTTGTAAAGAGATCAGCTATGGAAGATAATCAGAAAATTATTGTAGTACCGTGGGATTTCACTCCCGTCGCAGAAAATGCACTTGAACATGCAGTTAAGATCAGCCGTATGGTTGGGGACAGCATCAGTCTTCTCCATATAGTGGATCCGGGTATCAAAAAAAATGTTCTTGGTGAAAAAAAGATTCTGCTTCAGCATGTTGCCGATGAAAATGGAAAGAAATATAATATTCAGATTGCTTCTCATATAGCCAAAGGAACTATTTTTACCTCCATAGCTGAATTTGTCAATGAGAAAGATGCAAGCCTGGTCGTTATGGGAACCCATGGGATAAAAGGTATGCAAAAGCTTACCGGCAGCTGGGCTCTTAAAGTATTGGTCAGATCAAAAGTACCTTTCATCGTTGTTCAGGATCCTCCACCGGATCATGGAAGATATCATAACATTGTTTTCCCTGTTGATTTCAGAAGAGAGAATAAGGAAAAGACTAAAATGGCTATATACATGGGGAAATATTTCGACTCTAAAGTTCATATACTTGTTGCTTCTACTTCTGATAAAAGCCTTAGCAAAAGAACAAAAATCAACCTGTCTTTCTCGATAAAATATCTTATCCAGAATAATATCGAATATGAAGTCCATGAGGTTCCAAAAGGGAATTTTGCTCAGCAGACAATCGATTTTGCACAGAAAATGAATGCTGATCTTATTCTTATTGTAACAACAAAAAACATCAGTTTCGCCGATTACATGCTTGGTGCATCGGAACAATACATCATTGCCAACAGTTCGAAGATACCTGTCTGCTGTGTTAATCCGAGAGCTTCCTTTACCAAGAGCAGTCAGTTCATGGGAGGCTGGGGGGATTAACTCCGGAGTCTTCTCTCCGGCAACCCGGGAAAAGACAAGTGCATAATACTGCTACAAGCAGACAGAACAGAAAGGTAGTCAGTCTTGCAGGTATCCCCTTACTGATAAAAGAAGTGGATAAAACAGTTATTTTATCTGCTTCGGTATCTGCTCCTATATTATCCCTTAAAGCGAGCTCAAATTTCGCATTGCTTACGAATTTTTTCCCTTCCAGAGATAAAAGATGTGTTTCCTCTTCCTGATTTATAATCTCATTTCTCACAAGAAAATCAAGCTGTGACTCTGTTACCCTGTAATGTTGTTCATAGCCTCCGCTTATCCAGATAATAGTAAAGAGTATACCCGATATTACGGTAATAAGAGCAGCTCTTCCATTATATTTCTTCCAGAAGAGTGTAAGGAGGATGACTACGGAAAAAGTACATCCTATACCGGCCCATACATAACTCACAATGGTAAATATCAGTTTTGAAGGTGTCAGATACGACAAGCCCAGAGCAACAACAGCCAGCACAGCTGTGGTGATACGATGCTTTTTGAGGGAACTGTATTTCTTTCTGTCCGACTCTGAGGAATTTTTCCTGCCTCTCAACACACTGTCGGATAACTCAGTTGCAGAAAGGATCAACAATGAGTCTGCTGTCGAAATCATGGCTGCAATAGCTCCGGTAATGAGGATAGCTGCCAGGGCGGGATGGAAGAGTGTTAAAATCACGTCAGGCATTACATATTCAGGATCACTAAGGCCTGTGGGACCAAATATTGCGAGGCCTATCCAACCTATCATCAATGCTCCCGTATAAGCTATTATTGTCCAAATAATACCAATATTACGGGCTTTCACAGCATTTTTCACATCTTTTATCGCCATAAATCTGATACTTAACTGTGGCTGTCCCCCCAGATAACCAAAAAACCAGCTAAAGCCCCCCACAATCACCAGTCCTGCCACAAATCCTCCGGCCATCCCGGTAAGTGACGAATAAGAATCTCCCGACATTGCCAGCGCCTCTGATATATTTGATGCATATACCCCGGGATTGTTTCTGAGATATATAATTCCAGCTATGGGACCGATGATGAGAGTGATTATCATAACAACAGCCTGGACAACATCGGTATAAACCACACTCCTGAATCCTCCATAAACAGTATAGGGAATTATTATTGCCGCAGTCAGAATAACACCTATACCAGGGTCAATGCCAAATAAAGAATGGAGGGTCTTGCCTCCTCCCAGAAACTGGGCGCCAACATAAAAGAAGAAAAAGAAAACAATAGCCATGCCCGATACAATTTTCAGCTTCCTTCCTGTATCTCCATGCTTTGCTTCAAGATATTGTGTAAAGGTTGAGACTTCATATTTCTCTGCTTCATCCCTCAGTCTCCGTGCGATAAGTATCCATGCAAAGATAATTCCTGTAACACATCCGGCAGCAGTCCATATCTCTGTTAATCCTGTAGCATAAGCTGCTCCCGGAAGACCCAGCAATGCCCATGATGACTCGCCCGTCGCTCTCTCCGATAATGCAGCTACCCATCCCGGTAACCTGCGGCCCGCTATTGCATACTCATCCCCCGTCTTTACCCTCCTTCCCTGAAAAAGCCCCCAGGCAACCAACAAACCAATATAAATAATCATCACCGTCAGAATCATTACCTGGTTTTCCATATACAAAGGGTTTTCTTAATGCTTACCAAAATTATAAATGCCCCTGAAAATGACCAAATCTTTTTAATAGTTACTCCTTAACTTAATAAATGCTATTTTAGCATTTGAAATATTACAACATCTGCCTTACATGTCAATAGTAGTAAATGGAGTAACAAAACTGTACGGACTTCAGAAAGCTCTCGACAACGTGTCTTTCAGGATAAACACCGGTGAAATAGTAGCATTTCTGGGCCCTAACGGAGCAGGTAAATCAACCATGATGAAAATAATTACAGGTTATATCCCTGCTTCTTCCGGTTCTGTTTTTGTTAACGATATAGAGACATCATCGGATAATACCGAAATCAGGAAAAAAATAGGCTATCTACCGGAAAATAACCCTCTTTACCCCGAGATGTATATCAGAGAATATCTGGGTTTTGTGGCTTCTCTTTATAAAATGAGATCTTCAGTTAAAAAAAGGATCAACGATATAATAGAAATAACCGGACTAAGCATCGAACAAAACAAAAAGATAGGATCCCTTTCAAAGGGTTACAGACAAAGAGTGGGCCTCGCCCAGGCTTTAATACACGATCCGGATGTTCTTATCCTCGATGAGGCCACAACAGGACTTGATCCTAACCAGGTGGTTGAGATAAGAAACCTGATAAGAGAAGCAGGGAAAGAAAAAACCGTTATGCTTTCAACACATATTATGCAGGAAGCAGAAGCTATATGCGACAGAATAATAATAATCGATAAAGGGATTATTATTGCCGATGACGAGAAAAAGAAAATCTATTCCAGACAGTTTTCACATAAACAGATCATAAGGGTGGAATTTGACAGAGAGACAATCACTGGTGATCTGTTAAAAATACCTGCTGTTACTGAAGCACGCATGGTAAAAGATAATATATGGCTCATTGAGGCAGAGGGAGAAGAAGATATAAGGCCGGCAATCTTTAATTATGCCGTAAAAAACAATCTTACTGTCTTGTCTCTTCTTAAGGAAGAGAAGACTCTTGAAGAGGTTTTCAGACATTTAACAAAAGGTTAATCTTTCGTTTCTGCTTTTTTTTTATTTCCTTTGTTCCTGTATCATCTGGTGGAAAGATTTGTGCTGATTGCAACCACAGGAAAAAAATGCTAAAACGCTACTTCCTCTTTTCTTTTCAACCAATTTTCTCATCAGGTGTTTAAGTGATATAATTAACTTATAATACTTCAGGTATTTATATAAATATTTTAAATATTTCAAACTTACCAATATGGCATATTTATTTACTTCCGAATCAGTCTCTGAAGGTCACCCTGACAAAGTTGCCGATCAGATATCTGATGCTTTGCTGGACGAATTTCTCAGATGGGACCCCGATTCAAAAGTTGCATGTGAAACATTTGTAACCACAGGCCTTGTGGTCTGTGGTGGGGAAGTACAAACAACAGGATGGGTTGACGTACAGGATACTGCACGGCAGGTCCTTCGTGATATAGGATACACCAAAGCGGAATACCGTTTCGATTCTGAATCCTGTGGCGTTATATCCACTATCCATGAACAATCACCTGACATCCGCCAGGGTGTTGTACGGGAAAAACCTGAAGAGCAGGGAGCAGGAGATCAGGGGATGATGTTTGGATATGCTTGTCGCGAGATGGATAACTTAATGCCCCTGAGCAGTGAGCTGTCACATCTCTTTCTCAGACAGCTGGCTGCCATACGGCATGACAAAAAAGTCATGAAATATCTCAGGCCTGATGCAAAATCTCAGGTAACTGTTGAATACGACGATAATGATAATCCTGTCAGGATAGACACTATTGTCATCAGCACACAGCATGATGAGTTTATTCTCCCGGAAAAAGACACTCCGGCTTCCCGGAAAACTGCTGATAAAGCTATGCACGACAGGATATATGAAGATATCCGTAACATTGTCATTCCCAGAGTAAAAAAATCCCTCTCCCCCTCTGTCCGTAAACTCTTCTCCGACAACACCCGTTTACTTGTCAATCCTACAGGTAAATTTGTTATAGGAGGGCCTCATGGCGATACAGGCCTGACAGGACGCAAGATCATTGTTGATACTTACGGAGGCCATGGAGCTCACGGAGGAGGTGCATTTTCAGGTAAAGACTCGTCGAAAGTAGACAGATCAGCTGCCTATGCTGCCCGCCACATGGCCAAGAACCTTGTTGCAGCAGGGGTATGTGATAAGGCTCTCATACAGGTTGCTTATGCTATAGGTGTAGCTCAGCCTGTAGGTCTCTACCTTAACACCTATAGCACAGCCCATGTCACCGACAGTAAGGGGAATAAACTTACTGACGAACAGATAATCCAGAAAGCAGGTGAACTGTTTGATCTGCGACCTTACTCAATTGTTGAACGGTTCGGCCTGAAAAATCCTGTTTTCCTGAAGACAGCCTCATACGGTCACTTCGGCAGGGAATGTACAGTTGAAGAAGTGGAAGTTTATTACGAGGTTCCCGGCAGTAAACCCAGACCTGTCAATAATAACGGCAAACAAGCCTGGAAGAAAAAGGTTGAGTTCTTTGCCTGGGAAAAAACCGATTATGTTGACAGGATCAAAAAGGCTTTTAAAATGAAGCCCTGACTATCCTTGCAATATTATCCGACCTGCCAAGAGTATAATAATGTATTCCCGGAACACCTTCTTTTATCAGCTCTTTTGACTGCATAATAGCCCATTCTATGCCTACCTCCCTGGCTTCTTCGTCGTTAGTGCATTTCTTTACCGCATTGACAAGATCATTGGGAACATCTATATGAAAAGTCTGTGGAAGCATCCTGATATCATTCAGGGCAGAAACAGGTTTAATGCCTGCAATAACCGGTACATCAATACCCGCTTTACGACATTCATCCCTGAACCTGAAGAATTTTTTGTTATCAAAAAACATCTGGGTTACAATATAGCTGGCTCCTGCCTCCACTTTCAGCTTAAGATTTTCAAGATCAACCTGCCTGTTTGGAGCTTCAAAATGCTTCTCAGGATATCCCGCTACACCAATACAAAATGATGTGGAAAATTTATCTTTCAGCGATTCCTCCAGATATCTTCCCCTGTTCATATTGACTATCTGACCGACAAGGTCACTGGTATGCCTGTGCCCGTTCTTCTCAGGGATAAATATCCTGCTGCCCTTTTGCATATCACCACGCAGAGCCAGCACATCATCAATACCCAGAAAATTCATCTCTATGAGTACATTCTCTGTTTCTTCCTTGGTGAATCCTCCACAAAGTACATGTGGTACAACAGTGATATTATATTTATACTTAACTGCTGCTGCAAGAGCTATAGTACCGGGCCTTTTCCTTACTATATTCTTCTCCACCAGACCGTCAGGCCTTTCCGTATATACTATTTCATTTCTGTGTGATGTGAAATTAATATAAGCTGGTTCGAACTCAATCAGTCTGTCAATTGCAGAATAAACTCTGTCAATACTGTGCCCTTTTAAAGGGGGCAGAAGTTCAAAAGTAAAAAGTGGTCTTTTTGCATTTTTAATCTTATCTATTACACTCATAATATATTATTTCAAATTCGGGGCCAGCCATTTACCGGCCTCTTCTGTTGTTATTCCCTTTCTTTTTGCATAGTCCTGAAGCTGATCATTACCTATCTTTCCCACATTGAAGTAAGCCGAATACGGATGTGAAAAAATATATCCGCATACCGATGAAACAGGTGTCATTGCATACGATTCAGTCAAACCAACACCCACCTTCTTCTCTGCATCAAGCAGATCAAAGATTATCTTTTTCTCTGTATGATCGGGACAAGCAGGATATCCCGGAGCCGGACGTATACCGGTATATTTTACTCTGAAAAGTTCGTCAGTAGTCAAATCTTCTCCTGGGACATAAGCCCAGTAAGATTTACGTATTTTAAGGTGAAGAAACTCCGTAGCAGCCTCTGCCAGCCTGTCAGCTATAAGCTTTATCATCAGTGTACTGTAATCATCATCCCTGTAGCTCTCCACAGCTTTGTCATCAGGCCTTGCCGTAACAACAAAAGCCCCTATATAGTCAGTCAATCCTGATCCCTCAGGAGCGATGAAGTCTGCGAGCGACAGATTAGGACCGCCTCTCTCTTTCTGTTCCTGGTTCCTGAGGAATCTGAAAACAGCCTTAGTATCCCCGCTGTCTGACAGCACTTTCACATCATCTCCGACAGACACTGCCGGGAAAAGACCCGAGACAGCCTTTATGATGATCAGCCTGTCATTAATAATTTTTTTCAGATATACATGTGCATCATCATACAGTTTTCTGGCTTCCTCTCCCCTGACAGGATCATTAAAGATTTCCGGGTATCGTCCGGTGATCTTCCAGGCATAAAAGAAATAAGTCCAGTCGATATAATCAAGTACTTCTTCAACACTTAACTCTTCACTTATCAGTCCGGGTTTTTCCGGACAATGGATAGTTATCTTGTCCCATTCAGTTACAAGGCGGTTATGTCGGGCCTCTTCAATACTCAGGAGTTTTATGTTTGTTCTTCGTGTCTGGTGATCCTGGTACAACTTATTGTACTTATTTCTCACCGACACTGTATAACCAGCATTATCATTTTTCATTAGCGAAGAGAGGACACCCGCAGCCTTTGAAGCATCTCTCACATGAATCACAGGCTTTGAATATTCCGGAGCAATTTTAACTGCTGCATGTACCTCCGAGGTAGTAGCTCCCCCAATAAGAAGAGGTATATCCAGCTTTCTCCGTTCCATCTCAGATGCCACATGCACCATCTCTTCAAGCGAAGGGGTGATAAGTCCGCTCAGACCAATAAAATCAACCTTTTCTCTGACAGCAGTGTCTATGATCTTTTCCGAAGGGACCATCACACCAAGATCAATGACCTCATAATTACTGCAACCCAGCACTACAGCCACAATGTTCTTCCCTATATCATGCACATCACCCCTGACGGTGGCCAGAAGGATCTTACCTGCTGTCTTTATCTCAGTATCTTTGCTTTCCTCTTCAATATAAGGAGCCAGTTTTGTAACAGCCTTTTTCATCACCCTTGCACTCTTTACAACCTGAGGCAGGAACATCTTCCCGGATCCAAATAACTCTCCTACCTCATTCATACCTCCCATCAAAGGACCTTCAATTATATCCAGTGACCTTGAGAAAAGAGAACGGGCTTCCTCTATATCCTCCTCAATATGTTCATCCAGGCCCTTAATAAGCGATTGCCTTATACGTTCAGTGACAGGCACCGAACGCCATTCATCATTTTTCTGTTCACTCTTCTCCCCGGTTTTAAGCCTTTCAGCATATTTTATCAGGGCCTCAGTGGCATTTTTGCTCTTATTAAGCACAACATCCTCGGTAAAGCGTAACAGTTCCTTATCTATTTCACTATATACCTGCAACATGCCGGGATTTACAATGGCCATATCAAGACCAGCCTTTATAGCATGATACAGAAAGACGGAATGCATAGCTTCCCGTACCTGGTTTAATCCCCTGAAAGAGAAAGAAAGATTACTTATTCCTCCACTCACCTTTGCATGTGGAAGATTATTCTTTATCCATTCTGTAGCCTTAATAAAATCAACTGCATAGTTATTGTGTTCTTCAATACCTGTAGCTATAGCCAGTACATTAGGATCAAAGATCAGGTCTTCCGGACTGAAGCCAAGTTTATCGACAAGTAGATGCCAGGCTCTTGTTGCCACTTCTTTTTTCCTTTCAAAAGTGTCGGCCTGTCCTCTTTCATCAAAAAGCATTATTACAACTGCAGCACCGTATTTTCTTATTTTAAGTGCACGATCGAGAAAAACCTGTTCTCCCTCTTTAAGACTGATGGAATTAACGACCGATTTGCCCTGAATGCATTTAAGAGCCGACTCGATAACATCCCATTTGGATGAATCGATCATAAGAGGAAGCTTTGCTATATCAGGTTCAGCCATGATGAGGTTGACAAATCTCACCATTGCCTTTTCTGAATCTATCATTGCTTCATCCATACATATATCTATTATCTGGGCACCGCCTTCCACCTGATTACGTGCAACAGACAAGGCTTCGTCATATTTCTCTTCTCTTATAAGCCTTGCAAATTTCAATGATCCTGATACATTGGTCCTTTCCCCTATATTCACGAAATTTGTCTCAGGGGTTATAACCAGTGGTTCCAGTCCGCTCAGTCTGGTATATTTTTCAGGTCTGGATGGTACTCTTGGGCTGTATCTCCGCGCTGCTTCAGCAATTTTTTGTATGTGCCCGGGAGTTGTCCCGCAACAACCTCCGATAATATTTACCCATCCTGCCTGCATAAACTCTTCAGTCACAGAAGCCATATATTCAGCTGTCTGATCATATTCTCCGAACTGGTTAGGTAATCCTGCATTAGGATGAACAGAGACGAAAAATCTGCTCTTTGCCGATAACTCTTCCACGAAAGGCCTTAACTGATCTGCTCCAAGAGAACAATTCAATCCCAGACTGAAAAGGGGGAAATGAGAAACAGATATCATGAATGCTTCCAGAGTCTGGCCCGTAAGAGTCCTGCCACTTGTATCGGTTAAAGTCACTGACACCATTACAGGAAGCCTTTCCCCTCTTTCCTCAAAGATATTATCTATTGCAAAAAGGGCTGCTTTACAGTTAAGGACATCAAAAACTGTTTCTATCAGGAGGATATCGGCACCTCCGTCAATAAGGCCGGCAACCTGTTCAGAGTAAGCAAGAACAAGATCATCAAAAGTGACAGAACGGGCACCCGGATCGTTCACATCCGAAGACATTGATGCAGTACGGTTTGTGGGACCGATAGAGCCGGCTACAAAATGTCTCTCCTTTGCTTCCTTACCCTCAAATAGGGAAACAGCCTCTTTAGCCAGCTGCGCAGAACGTTTATTCATCTGATAAACATGTTCCTGCATACCATAATCGGCCTGAGAGATACTGTTAGCCGTAAAAGTGTTGGTAGTTATTATATCAGCTCCGGCTTCAAGATATGCGGTATGTATCTCTCTTATAATATCGGGACTGGTCAACGACAATAAGTCGTTGTTACCTCTCAGGGGCATAGGATGATCCCGGAATAAGTCACCCCGGAAAGCGGTTTCATCCGGATTATATTTTTGTATCATGGTCCCCATTGCTCCATCGAGAACCAGTATCCTGTCCAGTATTATACTCTCCAGTTCTTTTTTCATCAGTTTATCCCTTTACGTCCGGTATTAATGATAAAAACATCCAGGTCTTTCAATCTTTCACCCAGTTGAAAAAGGCTGGTAAGATTAATAATTCCTATCAAATATTTATAGGAATTACTGATAAAAGATTCAGAAATTTCTTCAAAGGTAAAATATGACATTGGTATTCTTCTTTTCTTCGAAGGATCTTTGACACATATCCGTGCAATATCTGCCCTGAAGCCTTTGCTGCTGTTCAGCACATCATGCAGACCCTGACCCACACAGCCATACCCGAACAGACCTATTTGTAATTTATCCTTTGTCATGTCTTACATGTTTTTAAATAACCTTACTGAAGGCCTGTTTAAAATCATTAATTATATCATCAATATGTTCAAGGCCTACTGACACACGGAAAAGACCAGGCTCCACACCTGCTGCCAGCTGCTCTTCATCAGTAAGCTGGGCATGGGTGGTACTGGATGGCTGAATGATAAGCGTTTTGGCATCTCCTATATTTGCCAGATGACTTACAAGTTGAAAATGTTCTACCAGACGGACAGCTTTTGATCTGTCGGTCTTCAAAACAAAACTCAACACACCTCCTGCTCCGGCGGGAAGATATTTTTTTGCCATTTCATAGGAAGGATTGCCAGTCAAACCCGGATAATTAACTTTCTCAACGCAGTCCTGTTTCTGTAACCACGTGGCGAGAGCCATGGTATTGGTTACATGTCTTTCCATCCTGAGTGACAATGTCTCCAGTCCCTGAAGAAGGAGAAACGAATTGAAAGGGCTGATAGAAGGGCCCAGATCTCTAAGCCCTTCAACACGGGCTTTGACAATAAAAGCAATATTCCCGTCTGGCGATTGTTCTGAAAACTGCTTCCCGAAAACCAGTCCGTGATAACCTTCTGAAGGTTCGGTAAAAACATCAAAATTACCATTATTCCAGTTAAAATTACCGGCATCAACAATAACGCCTCCTATACTGGTACCATGACCTCCTATCCATTTAGTGGCCGATTCAACAATAATATTGGCACCATAATCTATCGGACGGCATAGATAACCACAAGCTCCGAATGTGTTATCAACTATAAGAGGTATCCCGTATTTCCCGGCCAGTTTGGCAAAAGCTTCAAAATCAGGAATATTAAAGCCGGGGTTACCTACCGTTTCAACATATATGGCCTTTGTCTTCTTGTCTATTAATGCTTCAAATGAAGCCGGTTCAAGATCTTTGGCAAAACGGGCTTCTATGCCAAAGCCTGCAAAAGTGACCTTAAACTGATTATATGTTCCTCCATATAGAAAAGGGGAGGTCACAAGGTTTTCTCCTTTACGTACTATGGTAGTGAGAGTTATGAACTGAGCGGCATGGCCTGAAGCTACAGCCAGAGCGGCTTTACCGCCCTCCAGAGCAGCTACTCTTTTCTCAAAAATATCAGTAGTGGGATTTTGAATCCTTGTGTAAATATTTCCCTGTTCAGAAAGATTGAAAAGGCCGGCAGCATGCCTGGCATCTCTGAATACATATGATGTGGTCTGATAAACAGGCACGGCTCTTGAATATGTTTCACTGTCGGGCCGATGCCCTGCATGTATCTGTAATGTTTCGAATTTCATCTTTTCGTGTATTTTAATGTACAATAATGTTTATAATAAATGCTTACAGAACTTACCGTTCTGTCAATACATTACATCATCCTGCTGAAAATTTTAATTGTTTTTACAAATCAGGATCTACCTGCACATGCACATAGGCATTATCAGGCTTATTCTTTTGGTTCGCATCTGATGAAATAACTTCATGCTTGCTGTGTTAATTTTTATCATCTCCCGTTTCCCCGGGATTAGGTTTTGGCACCTTTTCCTGCCCTGTGTAATAAATACTGACAAGTTGGTTGCCAGGGTTTCTCTGAGCCTAGTCTCTCCGCCCTTCTTAATAAAAATCAAAGACCCTTTAATGGAAGGAATATTTGATTTGTGAGGCCAAAGATATGAAGCTTTTTAAGAAAACAAAAATAATTAATTTACTTTTGTCTCATCAAACAAACCGGTATGCAAAACACTCTTTACATCTACAACAGTCTAACCCGTAAAAAAGAATTATTTGTACCGCTTCATCCCCCTTTTGCAGGGCTTTATGTTTGCGGACCTACTGTTTACAGCGATACTCATCTCGGACACGCACGTCCAGCCATAACCTTCGACCTGCTGTTTCGCTATCTCACTCATCTTGGATACAAGGTCAGATATGTCAGGAATATTACCGATGTGGGACATCTGGAAAATGATGCTGATGAAGGTGAGGACAAGATACAGAAGAAAGCAAGGCTGGAGCATCTTGAACCTATGGAAGTGGTACAAAAATACATGAATAACTTCCATAAAAATATGGCGAAACTTAATACTCTCCCTCCTTCCATTGAACCGCGGGCTACAGGACATATTATTGAACAACAGGAATTTATTAAATCCATTTTGAAAAGTGGCTATGCCTATGAGGTAAACGGATCAGTGTATTTCGATATCAGTAAATACTCGGAGAAATATCCTTATGGTAAATTGTCAGGCAGAGTGCTTGAAGATTTAAAAGGCAATCTTCGTGAACTGGAAGGACAGGAAGAAAAACGTAATCCCTTCGACTTTGCACTCTGGAAAAAAGCCTCTCCTGAGCACCTCATGCAATGGCCTTCTCCCTGGGGTAACGGTTTCCCCGGATGGCATATAGAGTGTTCTGTGATGAGTACAAAATATCTTGGAGAAACCTTCGACATTCACGGAGGAGGGATGGATCTTCGCTTTCCACATCATGAATGTGAAATAGCACAGTCAACAGCAGCCCTCGGCAAAGAATCGGTGAAATACTGGATCCATAATAACATGATAACCATCAACGGACAAAAGATGGCGCGCTCTCTGGGTAATTTTATAACCCTCGATCAGCTCTTCAGTGGAAATCACTCAACGCTGATACAGGCATACGACCCGATGACTATAAGATTCTTTATCCTTCAGGCGCATTACCGCAGTACTATAGACTTCTCCAATGAAGCCCTCCAGTCAGCCGAAAAAGGGCTCAGGAAACTCATGCAGGCAGCTAACACCCTTAAAAAGATTCAAGCTGAAACATCATCAACAGTCGATATTTCCAGCCTGAAAACAAAATGCTATGAAGCAATGGACGATGATCTTAACAGCCCCGTCCTGCTCTCCCACCTCTTCGAAGGAGTTAAAATTATCAATTCAGTTAATGATGGTCTCGAAAAAATAAATAATGAAGACCTTGAACTACTGAAAAATATCTTCCAAATATTTGTCTTCGATGTTCTTGGACTGAAAGATCAGACTGATACCGACGTTGATGAAGAACTAACAGAAAACCTGATCAATATTATTATCAATCTGCGACAGGATGCAAAAAACAGGAAGGAATGGGAGCTATCTGATAAAATCCGCGAAGATTTGAAGAAAACAGGAATAGTGTTGAAAGATAAGAAAGACGGTGTTGATTGGGAACGGGAATAAAAAAGACAGGTAATAAATCCGTATTAAGAACTTATGACAAATTCTTCTGACAATATATTTACATCACCCTCAACAGATAAACTCTGGAAGTACAAATCATCCGTCATCAATGTAGGCACTGTTCCCCTGGGAGGCGATAACCCTGTCCGTATCCAGTCAATGACCAATACCGACACCAACAATACAAAAGCATCTGTGGCGCAATGCATAAGGATTATTGAAGCCGGAGCCGATTTTGTGAGACTGACAGCCCAGGGCATTAAGGAAGCCACTAACCTTGAAAACATAAAAAAACAACTTCGTAAAGCAGGCTTCGAAACACCCCTGATAGCCGACATCCATTTTAATCCTGCGGCTGCTGAAACAGCTTCACGAATAGTTGAAAAAATAAGAATAAATCCCGGCAACTATGCTGATAAAAGAGCCACCTTCACAAAAAAGGATATAACGGAAAAGGAATATAATGAAGAGATTGAGAAAATACATCAACGTCTTCTTCCTTTGATAAATATATGCAGGGAAAACAATACTGTTATACGTCTTGGCATTAATCATGGTTCTTTATCTGACAGGATCATGTCACGTTATGGTAATACTCCTTCGGGAATGGTTATCTCTGCTATGGAATATATAAAAATCTTCCATTCGGAGAATTTCCATAACCTTGTTCTTTCGGTGAAATCTTCCGACACTGTTGTTCTTGTTGAAGCCAACAGACTTCTGGTAAAAATGCTTGGCAAATTCGGGCTTTATTATCCTGTCCATCTTGGTGTTACGGAAGCCGGCGAAGGAGAGGACGGACGTATACGGTCGGCTGCCGGTATAGGAACACTGCTTTCAGAAGGTATTGGAGATACTATTAGGGTGTCATTATCGGAAGAGCCTGAAAATGAAATACCTGTTGCCAAAGAGATTATTACTTTTCTGGGAGGTAGGGAACAACGTGTGAAAACACCTCTCAGGCCTGTCGATATCAAGATTCACAACACAGTTTACCATCCGGAAGTTATAAGCTATAAAGATGGACGCTATTTAAAAGAAAACGGAGATCCATATAAGGGCAGGATGTTGATTTTTAAGGCTTTCACTCCTCCTTTATTGAGTGGTAAGGAGAAAGAACCGGTTTTTCTCAATCCGGTCTTCTCTGAAGATGATCCTGTAAAGTTGTCTATCGATGCTGCTGCCTTATTAGGACGTTATTTCATCCTCAGACAAGCTGACGGTCTGTGCATTACCAACAGCGGAAAAATACAGGGAGAAGAACTGACCAAACTGGCCTTCTCTATCCTTCAGGCTACAGAAGCCAGAATAACCAGGAATAAATATATCTCATGTCCTACCTGTGGCCGCACTAAGTTCAATCTCCAGGAAGCTGTGAAGAAAGTGAAAGAAGCTACCTCACATCTTACAGGCTTAAAGATAGCTGTAATGGGGTGTATCGTTAACGGACCGGGTGAAATGGCTGGTGCTGATTATGGCTATGTAGGATCTTCTCCGGGGAAAGTACATATCTACAGGGGGATAGATCCTGTGTATAAAAATATCCCTGAAGAGGAAGCTGTGGAAAAGCTTGTGAAACTGATAGAAGATGATCTGAAAAAAGATCCCCGCTGACATCCGGAGAACTGTCTAAGGACTACAAAAGGACATTTATACCAGTTTATAATCCAGCTGCTTTTTCTTTAGATCGGCATTCACCACCTCAATAGTGATTTTGTCGCCAAGCATATATACTTTCCCTTCCGAACGACCACGCAGACAGTAATTATCTTCATCATATTCATAATAATCATCGTCAAGATCGCGTACATTGACCATCCCTTCACACTGGTTCTCTATTATCTCCACATAGATACCCCATTCTGTAACACCGGAAATAATACCTTCATACTGTCTTCCTGTTTTATCACTCATATATTCAACCTGCTTATACTTGACAGAAGCTCTCTCAGCTTCAGTAGCAAGCCTTTCCATACGTGAAGAGTGTTCACAAAGCTTTTCGTATTTACCCCTGTCTCCGGGTTTATCTCCCGAGAGATACAGCGATAACAACCTGTGCACCATCATATCAGGATATCGTCTAATAGGTGATGTGAAATGCGTGTAATATTTCAGGGCCAGGCCATAATGGCCAATATTATCCACTGAATATATTGCTTTTGCCATTGACCTGAGAGCCAGAGTCTCAATGATATTCTGTTCTTTCTTACCTGTTAAACTGTTCAATAATCTGTTCATGGCTTTTGGAAGAGATGTCCTGTCATTATCCTCCAGTTTGTAACCAAATCTGCCGATGAACTGACTGAAATCACTGATCTTCTCAGGATCAGGCTTATCATGAACCCGGTACACAAAAGTGCTGCCATGCAACTTTCTGCCAACATACTCCGCTACTCTTCTGTTTGCCAGTATCATAAATTCCTCCACCAACTGATTGGCCGTACCCATCTCACGGAATTTAATACCTACAGGTCTTCCCTCATCATCGAGGTCAAATTTAACTTCTACCTTCTCAAAAGAAAAAGCTCCTGCTGCATACCGCTTTGTCCTTAACATCTGGGCCAGTTCATGCAAACGCAGCACTTCCTCTTTCATGTCTCCCTCGCCAGTGTCAATAACATACTGAGCCTCTTCATAAGAAAAACGTTTGTCAGAATTAATAACAGTTCTGCCAAACCATTCATTAATGACATCTCCTTTGTCATTCATCTCAAAGACAGCAGAATAAGTCAGTTTATCCTCAGAAGGATTGAGAGAGCATATATTATTCGACAATCTTTCAGGCAGCATGGGGACAACCCTGTCAACAAGATAAACAGAAGTAGCCCTTTGTTTAGCCTCTTCCTCTGTAAGACTACCCTGCTTAACAAAATATGTTACATCAGCAATATGCACACCTGCTTCCCAGTTGCCGTTATCAAGTTTTCTCAAAGACAATGCGTCATCGAAATCACGGGCATCGGCCGGATCAATTGTCAGAGTAGGTATCTGGCGAAAATCGCGTCGTCCTGCTATTTCTTCCTTCGTTACATCAGGAGAGATTTTTTCTGCATCGGCTTCCACTTCTTCAGTAAAGGCATAAGGAAGTTCATACTCTGCAAGAATGGCATGTATCTCTGTCTCATGAAGACCCGGCTCACCCAGCACTTCAACTATCTCGGCAACAGGATTCTTTGATTCCGGAGACCAGTCAACAATCTTGGCCACCGCTTTCTCTCCCTGCCTGGCACCATTAAGCTTACCCGAGGGAATAAAAAGATCAAAAGGCATATTCTTATTGTCGGGAATAAGAAAAGCAAAATTAGGCATCACCTCAACAATCCCGACAAATGTGTTGCGCCATCTTTCTATTATCTCAACAACTTCTCCTTCCGGCCTGCTTCTTTTCTTATTGGTAAAAAGCACTACCTTCACTTTGTCGCCGTGAAGAGCTGTATGCAGATTCTTAGCCGAGACAAAAACATCTACTTCCCTGTCTTCCGATTCAATAAAGCCATAACCCATACGTGTCAGATCGACAGTGCCTGTTACATACTCCCTGCTGTCCTTCGCCCTGTAACGACCATGACCGGTCTCCTTAACAGAACCTTCCCTGACAAGCTCCTTCAGTATATCCGATATGACCTTCTTGTGAGCAGGATCACTGGTATTGAGGCGTTTTGCTAACTGCTTATAATTGAATTCCTTCCCGGGCGCATTAGATATAATGGACAAAATCTTCCCTTTGATCTGCCCTTTTGAGGGACCGGATTTCTTCCCGGTCTTATCTTTATTTCTCATAATATGCTTTTTGCGAAGGTAACAAAATGAACTATTATTTTCATACATTTGAAATATAATATAATCCGCTGCCTATGGATAGTCTTAATTCTGTTGTTTCCCGTTCACCTTCAGTAGTAACAAGGAAAACCGGAAATGAATATGTTCTTGTACCGGTTACAGATAATATTGCCGATATGACCAGTGTATATACCCTTAACGAAACAGGAACCTTCATCTGGGAGCTTATTGACGGGGAAAAAAATATCGGAGATATAATAAATGCTCTTATCAAGGAATATGATACCGACCCTGATACTGCAAAAGAAGATGTCTTGTCTTTTATAAGCAAAATGAAAAAATATCTTGTCGTAAAATAATGATAAACCATTCTTCATCCCGCTTATTTTAAAAACAAAAAACAGCTCAACCGGGCCCATGCTAAATTATAACTTACAAATCGCAGGATATAATATAAGAATTGAATCAGACCAGGACGGACCCGATCTGGTACCTGAAGAAAGATTCCATAAAAATATTATCAGGTCTGCTGACTATGATGTTTTAATCAGGGTCCATCACGGTCATTACATAATACCCGAAGAAGCTGAGAGATTATTTGTTGCACC
>DAINPM010000006.1:0-79483 GCA_036743455.1 Bacteroidales bacterium
ACCACAAATCCCTTCATGGTTTGTACAGGGCATTGATTGCCAATATGGTAACAGGTGTTTCGCAGGGTTTTAAAAAAGAACTTGAACTTGTGGGAGTCGGTTATCGTGCTGAGGCAAAAGGGCAGCAACTGGAACTTAGTCTGGGTTATTCACATGATATCATTATTGAACTTCCGGGAGAAGTGAAGATTGAAACAAGGACAGAAAGAAGAAGTAATCCGATAATTACACTGACGTCAATAGACAAACAACTCCTGGGTCATGTGGCTGCTAAGATCAGATCCCTTCGTCCACCGGAACCTTACAAGGGTAAGGGTATAAAATTTGTGGGCGAGCAGCTCAGAAGAAAGGCCGGGAAATCTGCAAGTGTTTAATTCTGTAAAAGCGTATTACAATGGCTCTAACTAAATTGGAAAGAAGAACAAGGATCCGGATGAGAATCCGGAAAAAAATAAGTGGTACTGCAGAAAGGCCAAGACTTGCAGTTTACCGGAGTAACAAACAGATCTATGTTCAGGTTATTGATGATCTGAACAGGGTAACTATTCTTTCGGCTTCTTCAAAAGAAAAAGAAATTACTTCTAAGACTGCTGTCCGGAAAACAGAACAGGCAAATCTTGTTGGCAAATTGCTGGCATCCAAATGCAAAGAAAAAGGAATAGAGAATCTTGTCTTTGACAGAAGCGGATATAAATATCATGGAAGAGTTAAATCATTGGCTGATGCAGCCAGAGAAGGCGGCTTAAAATTCTAACAAACTATGGCAGAAGGAATAAGAAAAGTAAAAACCAGTGACCTGGAGCTCAAAGACAGGTTGGTAAGTATACAGAGGGTTACTAAAGTAACTAAGGGAGGACGCACATTCAGTTTCTCAGCAATTGTTGTTGTCGGAAACGAAGATGGTATTGTCGGCCATGGTCTGGGGAAAGCCAGTGAGGTAACAACAGCTATTGCAAAAGGAATAGAGGATGCAAAGAAAAATCTTATCAGGGTTCCTGTAATAAATGGCACAATACCACATGAGCAGATAGCCAAATTCGGAGGTGCAAAGGTCTTTATCAAGCCGGCTTCTCCTGGTACAGGTGTCAAGGCAGGAGGTGCTATGCGCGCAGTGCTCGAGAGTGTGGGAGTCAGGAATGTCCTTGCAAAATCAAAAGGTTCTTCCAATCCTCATAATCTTGTTAAAGCAACTTTAGCTGCACTTCTTCAGGTGCGCGACCCTTACTCAGTGGCCGCACAGAGAGGTATTAATATGGAAAGAGTGTTTAATGGTTAGTAAAGAAAAACACAAATGACAAAGATTCGAATAACCCAGGTGAGAAGCAGGAACAGAAAACCAGAGAGACAGAGAAGAACTCTCCTTGCTCTTGGTCTGAGAAAGTTAAACCATAGCGTGGAGCACGAAGCAACACCCCAGATACTGGGTATGGTTGAAAAAATAAAACACCTGGTAAAGGTTGAAAATATTTAAGGTATAATCTTTATATAAATAGAGTAATGGATTTGAGCAACTTAAAACCTGCAAAAGGATCAGTTAAGAAAAACAGACGCCTTGGTCGCGGCCAGGGTTCCGGCAGGGGAGGTACATCCACCAAAGGACATAAGGGAGCGAAATCAAGATCGGGAAACTCAAAAAAAATAGGTTTTGAAGGAGGTCAGATGCCTCTGCAAAGACGTGTTCCGAAATTCGGCTTCAAAAATATTAACAGAAAAGAATATAAAGGAATCAATTTAGGTGTACTTCAGAATCTGGCAGATAAGAAAAATCTGGATAAGATCGATCCCGGAGTGCTTATTGAAGCAGGACTGATATCTAAAAATGCACGGATAAAAATCCTTGGGAAAGGTACACTTGAAAGAAAACTTGAGGTTCATGCACATGCGTTCAGCAAAACAGCTGCTTCTGCAATTGAAACTAAAAATGGAGCAGTCGTAATACTTTAATTTCATGAGACTTATTCAGACCATAAAAAATATTCTTAAAATAGAAGATCTTCGTGCAAGATTACTCTATACCCTGGGAATCATTCTCTTATACAGATTCGGGAAGTATGTCACTCTTCCCGGAATTGATCCCTCACAGCTTGAGGGACTGAGAAACCAGACCTCCTCTGGTATTATGGGATTGCTGGACATGTTCTCAGGAGGAGCTTTTTCACAGGCTTCAATATTCGCACTTGGAATTATGCCTTATATATCTGCTTCCATTGTGATTCAACTCTTGGGAATAGTCTTTCCCTATTATCAGAAATTACAGAAGGAAGGAGAGAGCGGACGTCGTAAAATGAATCAGCATACAAGATACCTGACTGTTATAATACTTATTCTTCAGGCACCTACCTATCTGGTCAACCTGAGTGCTCAGCTGCCAGCTTCGGCGTTTATCCTGAAAGGTACTTTTTTCACAATATCCTCTGTGATAATACTTACTGCAGGCACAATATTTGTTATGTGGCTGGGAGAAAAAATAACAGACAAGGGTATTGGAAATGGTATCTCACTGATTATTATGATAGGGATTATTGCCAGGCTGCCTTCAAACTTCGTTTTTGAAGCCGGAACCAGACTGGGAGGAGCAGGAGGAGCTATTGCACTGATTGTTGAAGTGGTATTGCTTTTTGTAGTTGTTCTGGGAACAGTCCTTCTTGTACAGGGAACCAGACGTGTTCCGGTTCAGTATGCAAGAAGAATAGTGGGAAATAAGCAGTATGGAGGTGTTAGGCAGTATATACCGTTAAAAGTGAATGCAGCAGGTGTCATGCCAATAATATTTGCCCAGGCTATTATGATGTTGCCAATTATTATTGCAGGTTTTTCCGTTAATGCAACTTCCGGATTCGTTGTGGCTTTTTCAGATATGTACGGGTTCTGGTATAACCTCGTAACAGCACTATTGATCATCGCTTTTACATATTTTTATACTGCCATAACAATAAATCCTGTTCAGATGGCTGAGGATATGAAGAAAAACGGAGGATTTATTCCCGGAATAAAACCAGGCAGAAAAACTGTAGAATTCTTTGATATGATCATGTCAAGAATCACTCTGCCCGGGTCAATATTCCTGGCTATTATTGCTATTCTTCCGGCTCTTGCAGTGCAGGTTGGGGTCACTCCCCAGTTTGCACAGTTTTATGGCGGGACATCTCTCCTGATTCTTGTGGGAGTTGTACTTGATACACTCCAGCAAATAGAGAGTCACCTGCTTATGCGTCATTATGATGGTCTGATGAAAACAGGCCGGATAAAAGGCCGGACCGGTGGGGTTACGTCAATTTAAATATAAATTATTTCGTTCTTTGATGTTGTATCTGAAAACTGATGAAGAGATAGCTTTGATAAAAGAAAGCAACCAGCTGGTATCGAAAACCCTGGCCGAAGTAGCCAGGCATATACAGCCGGGGGTGAGCACTCTTTATCTGGACAGTATAGCAGAGACATTTATCCGTGATCATTCTGCTGTTCCGGCTTTCAAGGGTTATAATGGTTTTCCTGCCACACTCTGTACCTCAGTTAATGATCAGGTTGTTCATGGTATACCGTCGAAATATACTCTGAAAGAAGGAGATATTATTTCTGTTGATTGCGGAGTGATTCTTGACGGTTGGTATGGTGACAGCGCCTATACTTTCCCGGTGGGAAATATAAAGCAGGAGGTTAAAAAGCTTATCGATTACACCCTTGCTTCCCTGGAAGAAGGTGTTAAAGAAGCTGTTGATGGCAACCGTATTGGTGATATATCGAATGCAGTGCAGACAAAAGCCGAAAGCGGAGGATTCACTGTCGTAAGGGAACTGGTAGGACATGGAATAGGGAAAAATCTTCATGAACCTCCGGAAGTACCTAACTTCGGCAGAAAAGGCAGCGGACATAAAATGTCGAGGGGTTTGGTTATATGTATTGAACCTATGGTAAACATGGGAAGGAAAGAAACTGTACAGTCACGTGACGGATGGACTATAAGGACTATTGATGGAAAACCTTCTGCACATTTTGAATATGCAGTTGCAGTTAATAAGGGTAAGGCAGACGTATTGACAACATTCGGATTTATTGACGAAGTATTAAATAACATGTAAGCCTATGGCTAAACAACCTTCAATTGAGCAGGACGGCACAATTATCGAAGCCCTTTCAAATGCAATGTTCAGGGTGGAACTGGAAAACGGGCACGTTATAACAGCTCATATATCAGGTAAAATGCGGATGCATTATATTAAAATACTGCCCGGAGATAAGGTAAAAGTGGAAATGTCACCATACGATCTGACAAAAGGACGAATAACATTCAGGTATAAATAAAAAATATTAATAGATAAAATAATGAAAGTAAGAGCATCTGTTAAAAAACGTAGTGCTGATTGTAAGATAGTCAGAAGGAAAGGACGTCTTTACGTTATTAATAAGAAAAATCCAAAGTTTAAACAGAGACAGGGATAATTTGATTAATTTTGCAACCTATTTAAGAAAAATAATATATGGCACGTATTGTTGGTGTAGATTTACCAAGAAATAAAAGAGGAGAGATAGGCCTTACGTATATTTACGGAATAGGCAGAAGCACAGCTCAGAAAGTACTTGACGAGGCTGGCGTAAGCCGTGATGTAAAAGTTGAGGACTGGAATGATGAGCAGATTAATAATATCCGCCGTATTCTCAATGAGAAATATAAGCTGGAAGGAGAATTACGTTCTGAAACCCAGATGAATATAAAGAGGCTTATGGATATTGGATGTTATCGGGGTGTTCGTCACAGAATTGGTTTGCCTGTTAGGGGGCAGAGTACAAAAAACAATGCCAGAACACGTAAGGGCAGGAAGAAAACTGTTGCAAACAAGAAGAAAGCTACTAAATAATAATATATTATGGCAAAAAAGACCGGAGCATTAAAGAAAAGGATCGTAAAAGTTGAATCGTCTGGACAGGCGCATATCCATTCATCGTTTAATAATATTATTGTGACACTGACCAATAATTCGGGTCAGGTCATATCATGGGCTTCAGCCGGCAAGATGGGATTCAAGGGATCCAAGAAGAATACTCCTTATGCAGCGCAGATGGCATCGGAAGAGTGTGGCAAGGTAGCTTTTGACCTTGGATTGAGAAAAGTAAAAGTATTTGTCAAAGGTCCGGGTTCAGGAAGAGAATCAGCAATCAGGTCTCTGGCAAATATGGGAATAGAAGTAACGGAGATTGTCGATGTAACACCATTGCCACATAATGGTTGCCGGCCTCCCGGAAGAAGAAGAGTTTAATAATTGTAAAGTTTAGTTGTCTGAAATAAATTAATTAGTGTAATGGCAAGATATACCGGCCCAAAATCAAGAGTCGCAAGAAAGTTCGGAAGCCCTATCTTCGGCCCCGACAAACACCTGGAAAGAAAAAATTTCCCTCCGGGACAACATGGAATAAACAGGAAGAGAAAAAAAACTTCGGAATATGGTATCCAGTTACTGGAGAAACAGAAGGTGAAATATACTTATGGTGTTCTCGAACGCCAGTTCCGTAAAGCTTTTGATAAAGCATCACGATCAAAAGGTATAACAGGTGAAGTCCTTCTGCAAATACTGGAATCCCGGCTTGATAATACTGTTTATCGTCTGGGAGTGGCTCCTTCAAGAGCTGCCGCACGTCAGCTGGTTTCACACCGTCATATTACCGTTAACGGTCAGATCGTTAATATCCCGTCATATGAATTACATGCCGGAGATATTATCGGGGTGAGGGAGAAATCCAAATCCCTCGAAGTAGTAGCAGATTCATTATCTGTAAATAATTCTGGTAAATACTCATGGCTCGAATGGGATGATGCCCAGATGGCAGGAAAATTTATGAATAAACCTGAACGCTCCGAAATACCGGAAGAAGTAAATGAACAACTGATAGTAGAATTGTATTCAAAATAATAATATAAGATAAATTTTATGGCCATATTATCATTCCAGAAGCCCGATAAAGTAATAATGCTGGAAGCAACCGACAGACTCGGACAATTCGAGTTTCGTCCCTTGGAACCCGGCTATGGTATTACTATAGGCAATGCTCTGAGGAGGATACTGCTCTCTTCACTCGAAGGGTATGCCATCACAACAGTGAAAATAGATGGTATCGACCATGAGTTCTCAACCATAAAAGGGGTTATCGAAGATGTTACTGAGATAATACTTAACCTGAAGCAGATCAGATTCAAAAAAATTGTTGAGGATGTCGACCAGGAAAAAGTAACTATTAAGATAGCCAATAAAGAAGTACTCAAGGCCGGCGATCTTAATGACTTTTTCAGCAGCTTCGAGGTACTTAATCCCGATCTGGTGATCATGAGGATGGAATCTGATGTGAAGATCAATATGGAACTATCTGTCAGTAGAGGTCGCGGATACGTCCCCGCTGAGGAAAATGAACCTGTTGACAGTGAATTCGGACTTATTGCTATCGATTCTATATTTACTCCTATAAAGAATGTGAAATATTCTGTGGAAAACTATCGTGTTGAACAGAAAACTGACTACGAGAAATTATTGATAGAAATAGAAACAGACGGTTCCATCCATCCGAAAGATGCCCTTAAAGAGGCTGCCAAGATACTTATTTACCATTTTATGCTTTTCTCTGATGAAAAGATAACACTTAATTCCGATGAAAAGCTGGATAATGAGGAGTTTGATGAGGAGGTTCTCCATATGAGACAGTTGCTCAAAACCAAACTGATAGACCTCGATCTCTCAGTCAGAGCTCTTAATTGTCTTAAGGCAGCAGAAGTTGAAACACTTGGTGACCTTGTCAAGTTCAATAAGAATGACCTTCTTAAGTTCAGGAACTTCGGAAAGAAATCACTTACCGAACTTGATGAATTACTGGAATCAATGAGCCTTTCATTTGGAATGGATGTAACCAAATACAAGCTTGATAAAGATTAATTTGAAATTTGTGAGGATATAGAGATGCGACATTCAAAAACCATAAACCATTTAGGAAGGAAAAGTTTACACAGAAAAGCGATGCTGGCAAATATGGCGGTATCACTTATTATACATAAGAGGATAACTACCACAACAGCCAAGGCAAAAGCCCTGAAAACTTATATCGAACCGCTCATAACAAAATCGAAAGACGATTCAACTCATTCCAGAAGAGTAGTGTTCAGTTATCTGCAGGATAAAGATGCTGTGTCAGAATTATTCAGGGATATATCTCCCAAAATAGCTGACAGGCCGGGAGGTTATACCCGTATCCTTAAAACAGGGAACCGTATCGGAGATAACGCTGAGATGTGTATTCTGGAACTTGTTGATTATAATGAAGCAATGTTGGGCGGAACAGACACAGGTAAGACCAGAACACGGCGCAGAAGAACCGGAAAGAAAAAAACAGAATCTGTTTCTAAAGCAGCAAAGAGTGCCGGAACTGCACCTTTAGCTGAGGCTGTAAATACAAAAGGCGACAGTGCCCCACCGGCAGAGGAAGAAAAAGTTAAAACCGAAGTAACTGATGTAGCCAACAGCACAGAAGAGGCTGAAAAACCCGTTGAAGAAAGCACAGAAGAAAAAGATAACAAAGAAGAAGATAAATAAGCTTCTGTTATGATTATCATAAAAGGGATCATCAGTCATAGCTGTATCCCTTTTTTTTGTATATTGCATTAATGTTTAATAAAAATTCAATAATTTATGAGTCAAATAGTTAGTGTTCATGCTCGTGAGATACTTGATTCCCGCGGCAATCCTACAATCGAAGTTGATGTTGCAACTGCCAGTGGTTATTTCGGACGTGCTGCTGTTCCCTCAGGAGCATCCACAGGTGAAAATGAAGCTCTCGAATTGAGGGATGGTGATAAAAACCGTTATCTCGGAAAAGGCGTTCTTCAGGCTGTACATAACGTAAATAATGTTATTGCTGAAGAGATAAACGGCATGGAAATTACCGATCAGGCAGGTATTGACAAAAAAATGATAGATCTTGACGGAACCAGCACCAAGAGTAATCTTGGAGCCAATGCCATTCTTGGAGTGTCCCTCGCTGTGGCAAAAGCTGCAGCCCAGCTTCATGGATTGCCCCTTTTCCGTTATATAGGAGGAGCGAACGCAGTAACTATTCCCGTCCCTATGATGAATATTATCAATGGAGGCTCTCACTCAGATGCTCCAATCGCATTTCAGGAGTTCATGATAAGACCGGTAGGAGCGCCATCCTTCCGTGAAGGACTGAGAATGGGAGCAGAGGTCTTTCATTCTTTGAAAAAAGTATTGAAGGGCAGGGGACTGAGTACCGCAGTGGGTGATGAAGGTGGTTTTGCACCAACACTGGGAGGTACGGAAGATGCCCTGGATACTATTATGAAAGCTGTTTCAGAAGCAGGGTACAAACCCGGCATTGATATAAAAATTGCTCTTGACTGTGCCGCATCAGAATTCTATAAAGATGGTATATATGATTATACAAAATTCGAAGGAGAAAAAGGAGCGAAAAGGACATCAAAAGAACAGACCGATTATCTGGAACAGCTTATTGCAAATTATCCTATTGATTCAATAGAAGACGGAATGGCTGAAAATGACTGGGACGGATGGAAATTACTCAACGACAGAATTGGAAATAAGTGCCAGATAGTAGGTGATGATGTATTTGTAACCAATGTGGAATACCTTAGGAAAGGTATCGAATTGGGTTGTGCTAATTCTATTCTTATAAAGGTTAATCAGATCGGTAGTCTGACTGAAACACTCGATTGTATAGAGATGGCTCACCGGGCAGGATATACAACTGTCATTTCTCATCGTTCAGGTGAGACTGAAGATTCGACAATTGCAGATATTGCCGTTGCAGTCAATTCAGGTCAGATAAAGACAGGTTCCTGCAGTCGTACCGACAGAATAGCAAAATACAACCAGTTACTCAGAATTGAAGAGATGCTGGGCGACCTGGCTGTTTACGGTTATAAAAAATAAAATATCCTATGGATATTAACCCTTCCCGTTTGACTTAAGACGGGAAGGGTTTTTTATGCAGTGTTGTGTAGCGCTGTCTGTTGTTTATAACAACAAACTCAGATCTGTTTCCTGATGCCTTATTCTTCGTTTCTGTCACATTTTCCAACGTTATTAACAATTGTTAATAACTCTTGTTCATATCAGGTTTACAACAAGGAATATAAATTATTGACATGAGTCATTATATAAAGTATATTTGGTATATCAGGTGAGCGATAAAGGGCTGCTTGAAAGATGTGGAAACGGAAATGGTTTCTTAGTTGAGACAGTATCCGGTTCATTCAAACCTAAGGGTTTGCGCATCAGCAAAGCCGAAGTCTGTACTAAGGGAACCTGGTTGCAAATTAATCCCCGATGTACGGAAAGTCGAAGAATACCGGAAACGTTCTTTCAACGACTAAGTAACAGGGCTTCATAGAGACAGAAGACTTCGGTCCGATCTCAGATGAAAAAGTACATGATCCTTAGGGTGACTGTACCAGCCTGAATGACACTTCGTCCCGGAAAGTCCCGCCGAAAGACGGGAACAAAAGGACAGCCGGATGGACCTTCTGTAAAAAGAAGGACCGGAAGGCCATGGGTTACAGAACACTGCTTCGGCAGGAATATGTAACCGGCCATAATAACAGTAACCTGACGCCGTTTGCGACTCTGGTTGCAGACGGTGAATGGGAACTACTCTTAAGGATTAGTTCCCATTATTGTTTGATTGCTGCCTTCATTAACAGCTGGGTATTCTCATTGCCCCGATATTGGTACCCCCTGACATTACGGAAAATATGTCACGGATTTGTCTTTTTTTCTGTGATCATATTCTCGTATATTTGATCCATATAACCATCTTATGGCATACTCAGGATTGATACGCTTCATAAGGGCACTTGATGAAGCAGATGAACTATTAAGGATTAAAATTTTTGCCGATCCGGTCCTCGAAATAACCGAGATAACTGACAGGGTATCCAAAGCCGGAGGGAAAGCTCTGCTCTTTGAAAATACCGGAACACATTTCCCCCTTCTTATTAATGCTTACGGGTCTGCAAAAAGAATGTCCATTGTTTTTGGCAGGAAGAATACAGAAGAAACTGTGAATGAAATAATCTCACTGTTCAGCCTTTTCTCAAATGCCTCAGGCACATGGCTCAAAAAACTATCATCTTTACCTGCCCTGATCAAAGTAACAGGTTATATGCCGGTAAAGACGAAGCGTAAAGGTATTTGTCAGCAAATTATAATAAAAGATCCCGATCTCTCAATACTTCCTGTTCTGAAATGCTGGCCACACGATGGAGGAAGGTTTATTACCCTGCCAATGGTACACACAGTGCATCCTCTTTCCGGAGATACCAATGTAGGGATGTACAGAATGCAGATCATGGACAGGAATACGACAGCTATGCACTGGCAAAGACATAAAACCGGAGCAAATCACTGCGAGGCATGGAGAAAAACCGGACGTAAAATGCCCGTCTCAGTAGCTCTTGGAGGCGATCCTGTATATGCCTATTCAGCCACTGCTCCTATGCCTGAAAATATGAACGAATATATACTTGCAGGTTTCCTGAGGAAAAAGAAAGTAAAAATGGTCAAATGCATTACCAATGACATTTACGTCCCTGATGATGCCGATTTTGTTATTGAAGGATATGTTGATCCCAATGAAGAAATGACCGTTGAAGGTCCTTTTGGTGACCATACAGGCTTCTATTCACTGCCGGGTTTGTATCCCAGGTTCCATGTGACCTGTATAACCCATGCTGCCAAAGCTTGCTATCCGGCCACTATTGTAGGGATACCTCCCATGGAAGATGCATGGCTTGCCAAAGAAACAGAGAAAATATTCCTGGCACCACTGAAATTAGTGATACAACCTGAAATAGAAGATCTTCATATGCCCGATGCCGGAGTAGCACATAATCTGGCTATAGTAAAAATCAACAAATCATATCCGGGTCAGGGAAAAAAAGTGATAAACTCCTTATTCGGAGCAGGGCAGATGATGTTCACCAAATACATGATTGTTGTAAACGGGGATATTGATATACGGAATTATAAAAGCTTATTCACCCATGTCAGTAAAAATGTGGATGTGCGTTCTGATCTGATCTTTACCACAGGTCCTCTTGATGTTCTGGATCATTCTTCCGACTCGTTCTCCGTAGGAGGGAAAATGGGCATTGATGGTACGGAAAAGATGAAAGAAGAAATAGGCAGTTATGGAGATTTCAATAAAAATAAAGGACACTCTGACAAGGCAGGACCAGAAGAGTTTCCGGGAGAAAATGAAGGGAAAACAAAAATTAATATTTTTCCGGAACTCAATATGATGGTGTTGGGTCTTAATACCCGTAGCGACAAGGAACTTGTTGAGCGCACAAAAGTGTTTCTGCGTAATAAAAAAGACCAGACCTCCTTCCGCTTTATTGCTGTTGTAGATCACACAGTTGACTTAACCGATATTTTTATGGTGTCATGGCAGTTGCTGTCAAATGCTGATCCCGTAAGAGATATTTTGATCATTCATGATAACACTATATTTATTGACGGATCACTAAAGGTTTTCACTAATCACGGTTTCCCCAGGGAATGGCCGAATATAGTGTGTTCATCGGAGGAAACAATAAAAAATGTTGACAGAAAATGGAAATCTCTTGGAGTGGGGCCTTTCATCCCATCTCCATCATTAACCTGTTCAGATCTTTACCTTCAGGGAGAGGGTAAAGTGACAGTAACTTAACATAAACATATTTACTGTTTTATAGACTCTTCAGACTGCTTTTTTTACTAAATTTGCTTCTATCTGATGGGATGTGTCTGCTTTACATACTATTGTTTCCTGCTGTTATCATCAGGCAGATTACTTGTTGCTGGGGCTCAGGGAAATACTGATATTGACTTTTCCGGATTTAATATCACTTTCCTGTTGGCGGGAATATTTATCATACTGGCAGTCATACTGGCTTTGGCGTATCTGACAAACAGACTGTTCGGGGTCAGAAAGAAATTAAAAGAAAAGACCAAAGCTCTCGACATGGCTGAACACTTGATAAGCCACCTTGAATTGCGGGATAAAGATATGACTGATTCACTTATCTATGCACAGAGGATACAGGAAGCTCTACTGCCTTCAGAGGACTTTTTCCGTAATTATTTTCCCGATTCTTTTGTTTATTTCAAACCGAAGGATATTGTAAGCGGTGATTTTTACTGGGTAGGCGAGAAAGGCGATAAAATATTTGTGGCAGCAGCTGATTGTACGGGCCATGGCGTTCCGGGAGCCCTTATGTCGGTAATAGGACTTGATATAATCACTAAGACAATTCTTGAAGCAAATATTGAAAATCCTTCCGCAGTACTGGCAGTGATGAATAAAGACCTTGAAAAGATGTTCAGCAGAGAGAAAAATATTGGGACAATAATCCGTGATGGAATGGATCTTGGTCTTTGTATCATTGACCGGAAGAGAAAAAAAATTGAATATGCCGGTGCTTTCTTTCCTCTGTATCTTGTTCGTGATAATACATTAACAGAGATTAAAGGAGATAAATTTATTATAGGAATGAATCCGAAAGGACTGGGATATACCACTCATGAGATTGATATAAAGGAAGATGATATTATTTATATATTTTCTGATGGATATGTTGATCAGTTTGGAGGGACTGAAAATAAAAAATTCATGTACAGACGCTTCAGATATCTTCTTTTGCAGATACACAGATTTTCTTTTAAAGACCAGAAGTCAATACTGGAAGAAAATATGAGATCGTGGATGATGGATAACAGCCAGGTTGATGATATTATGGTTATAGGTTTCCGGCCTTTGAGGGAGGGACATTAGATATATTTCTTTATTTTTTCGATCAACGCTGAAGGTTGAAAAGGTTTGCTGATATAATCATCAATACCGGCAGATATACATTTCTCCCTGTCTCCCAGCATTGCGTTTGCTGTAATTGCAATTATTGGAATATGTGTACTAGTGCTTGATTCAAGTGCTCTTATTTTTTCTGCAGCCAGAAGGCCGCTCATTACCGGCATCTGTATATCCATGAGGATAATGTCGAAACTGGATGTGCCAAACTTGTCAAGAGCCTCTTTCCCGTTTGAAGCAGTCTCAATACTGTGTACAAGCGGCTGAAGAGTCAGCAGTGTTATTTTCTGGTTTATCAGGTTGTCTTCAACAAGCAGAATTTTAATATCTTTTAATTCCTTATGTACTCTCTCCTTTTGCATAAGTTCTCCGATTGTTGGAGAGACAGTATGTGTTTTTATATCATTTATAATATTGGTGAAAGGCAGTCTGAAATTCAGAACAGTGTAACTGACTCCAAACTCCTGATTATATGCTCCTTTGCTTCCTTTTATCATTCTTGCTGCCAGACTCCTGTTTATTTCCTTTTCATTAATAAGTACAATCACTTTATCTATCTCTATGCGAAACCCGATCAATATCTCATTTAGACTTTCCTTTTCATTTTGCAGACTGATAGTGACTTTGGTCCCTCTTTCCGAACTGTGGTTTTCAATAGTATTAAAGATATCCAAAAGAATCTGTTTGAGAATAATAGGATCGCCAAAACACTCACAGTCATTAAATCCGGCATTGTTCAGATCAAACTCAATATTAGCCTTGTCTTTAAGATTATAAAGCTCAATAGTATTCTGGATAGTAGAAAGAATATTAAACCGAATATATTTTCTTGGTTCCAGGGTTATATTATCAGCTGACTGCATAGTCAGTTCATTGACAGTGGTTACCATGTTGTTTGTTGATGCCATGAAAGTCTCAAGCAGCTCTTTCTGTTTTTTCTGGAGACCTGATTCCATAAGCATATCAGTTATTATCACCACATTATTCAAAGGTTCTCTTATCTTATGAGAAAAATCAGATATGAGATTATCCATTTTTTCGTTTGAAGCCGAGATTTCCCTGAGAGAATTTCTTGCATTGCTGAGAAGATAAATAATTTTTTTCGTGAGTAATATACCAATAGCCGCTGTGATTATTAATATTACACCGGCAAAGAAAGGTGTATCAGCAATTATCAGTATTATACCTGTAATCAGACCGGTTAAGGCTGCATAAGACCACATGGTAATTCTTTTGAGTGCAGACCGGCCAGCTTCACCAATTATTGTTTTCCCGGGATCTTTAATCATAATTTCAGGTTGAGAAGTGTAAAAATAAACAAAATAAGTAAAAGATATACATCAACAAGATATATAAGCCTTTTAAATGAAATCGTTAAATTTGCAGTAACGGTATGATATTTGAACTGAAAAAGAAAAAAGACATCGTTATGAAAATGACAACCGGGATTCTTATTTTTATGGCCATTGCTGTTTTTTCAGGTCCATATCATCCTGTGGCTGCACAGGAGAATATGGAAATGGTTAAATATACTCCTGATTTCAAATTCACTGACGGAGTATATCTGAATTTTGAACAGGTAAGAAATAATAAGCCTATCCCCAAGGCCAAGCTTCTTACTTCTACTGATTATAATGACAAGGACTTTTTTAAGAATTTATTTGAATCAGAAAAGATTTATTATTATGATGAGATGGGGATAAGACAGGAAATAGACAGATCATCGGTGTGGGGTTATTCAAGAAACGGCGTTCTTTACGTGCAGATGCAGAACAATTTTAACCGTATAACATTTGTTGGTTCTATCAGTCATTTTATTGCCGATATTTTGTCATACGATTCACGTTATTATAATTCTCCCTATGGTTATGGTTACTATGATCCTTATTCATATTATTCTCCCTATTCTTATTACGGATATGGTGGCTATAGCCCTTACGGATACTATGGTTATCCCTATGGGAGGAGTTCCATGACAAGGAGTGACGTTAAACAGTTCATTTTTGATTTTGAATCTGGAAAGATCATGGATTTTGACCTTGAGAATACAAAGCTGATGTTAATGAAAGATGAGGAACTATATGAGGAGTTCGTACTTTTACCCAGGAAAAAACAAAAGGAATTAATGTTTGTTTATATCCGTAAATTCAATGAAAAAAACCCTCTTTATATACCTGAAGCCCAATGATAAATATTAAGAAAGCACTGATTGTTGCCTGTATGGTTTGTATTTCAGCTATGGCCGATGGACAGGCTCCTTTCCCATCTCCCGATGAAATAAAGCAATTCAGTTCTTCAATTACCTGTGTGGTGCTTGAAGAATCTACTTTTTCTGCTTTCAATGCTTATATAAAGGATGCTATGGAGGACTACTGGGAAATAACACCTTTTGAATTTATTGACAGGGATGAATTCAATACCAGGAGAAGTGATCCTTCTTTTTCATTTATTTTGCTCACAGAAACGGTTTTTGAAAAAGACAGATCGAACACAACATATAATTTTATCAATCTCATTCAGGGAAAGAAAGTTGGTTCATTGGCTGAGAACCCTGAGATATGTGCTGTTCCGCTTTCATCTTCTTCTGAAGACGATTTTGATTTTGGATTTAAGTTAGGTGCCATTTTGTCTTTTATGCAGCAACATGCACGACTCATTCTTGAAGAGCCCTCAAAAACAGGAATGAGGTACCTGAAGTATTACAATGTCAATGTTCCTGATATACAGGGAAGGACTATCATGGTTAGAAAGGAAGATCTGTCTCCGGATATATCCACTATTGAGCAGATCAGGGATATTTATTCCGGCACGGTAGAGATTGTATCCGGGGATGAAATCGTAAAAGCTATTGAAGAAAAGAGAGCAAACACCATCATTCTTCATGAAGTCAGTCCGGCTGAGGACAACCAGGGTCAGGGAATATGTTTTAAGATGCTTATCGGCACGGATAATGCCAGGATGTATTATTATAACGAACATAATATTAATTCCAGAAATCCCGGCGGTCTTTTATCTTCCGATCTGAGACGTCTTGCAAGGTTTAATTGATGCATCATTTGAATAATATTGACGTCTTTTTAATAAAAAGATAACATGGAAGAAATAAGACAATTTTCGGAATCAGAGAGAAATTGGGCAATGATATGTCATTTATCGGCTTTTGCAGGTTTCTTCTTCCCTTTTGGGGGTATTATCGGGCCGTTGATATGCTGGCTGTCAAAAAAGGATGAATCATTATGGGTTGATGAAAACGGAAAGGCTTCAATGAATTTCCAGCTTTCAATACTTTTGTATATGGTTCTGGCAATTCCTCTGTGTTTTATTCTGGTAGGCATTCCCATAATAATCATTTTAGGGTTACTGAAAGTTATCTGTATAGTAATTGCCAGTATCAGTGCAGCAAAAGGTGAAAAATTCAGATATCCCATTTCAATACCTTTTATTCAGAAATAATTCAGGGTCTCCTTTTTCTTTCCTTCCTTTGGTATATTCTTTTGTCTTTATACTTTTGTCTTTTATATTATAAGCAATGTCATCAAGACCCTCTATACCCAAAGGAACCAGAGATTTTTCTCCCGATGAAATACTTAAAAGGGAGTTCATTTTCGACACCATTAAGAGTGTCTTTAAATTATATGGCTATCAACCTGTTGAGACGCCTGCAATGGAAACTCTTTCTACACTCCTCGGGAAGTATGGTGATGAAGGCGACAGGCTTATATTCAGGATATTAAACTCCGGTGACTTCTTTTCAGGCCTGAGTGATTCTGAATTGTCTGAAAGAAACCTGAGCAAAATAGCAGGACAGATATGTGAGAAAGGTTTGAGATATGACCTGACTGTTCCTTTTGCCAGGTATGTAGTGCAGCATCGTGATGAAATAACCTTCCCTTTCAGAAGATATCAGATTCAACCTGTCTGGAGAGCTGACAGACCCCAGAAAGGAAGGTACCGCGAATTTTTTCAATGCGATGTTGATGTAATAGGAAGCAATTCACTATTAAACGAGTATGAATTAATAAGGATCATTGATAATGTTTTTTCCAAGCTGAAGATCAATGTCCTGATAAAACTCAATAACAGAAAAATACTGTCGGGTATAGCTGAATATATTGGTGAGTATGAGATGATTACCGATATTACCACTGCTATTGACAAGATAGAGAAGATTGGACTTGATGCGGTTAACCTTGAACTAAGGGACAAAGGAGTGTCAGAAGAGGCTGTCAGTAAATTGCAGCCTTTCCTTGGGATTGAGGGTGGAGCAGAGACAAAGCTTGACATACTTGAGAATCTGTTGGCAAAATCACCTATAGGGATTAAAGGTGTTTCTGAAATGCGGGAGCTTTTCTCTTATATTGAATCCGGTATTCTCTCAGGTATGGTGGAACTTGATATTACTCTGGCCAGGGGACTGAACTATTATACGGGTACAATAATGGAAGTTAAGTCTGCAGATGTTAGTATAGGTAGTATTTGCGGAGGTGGAAGATATGATAATCTGACAGGTGTTTTTGGTATGGACGGTATATCCGGTGTGGGAATATCTTTCGGGGCAGACAGGATATATGATGTCATGAAACAGTCAGATCTGTTCAGCGGGTTTATCTCTGCCTCATCACAGGTACTGGTAATGAATTTTGGTAAGTCTTCTGTTGAATACGCTTTTAAGATCCTTGAATTATTGAGAAATCTTGGAATAAAAACAGAGTTCTATCCCGATCCCGTTAAGATAAAAAAGCAGATGACGTATGCTGATAACAGAAAAATTCCTTTTATTATTATTCCCGGAGAAGATGAGTTAAAGGCCGGAGAGGTGACAGTAAAAAATATGGCCTCAGGAAAACAGAAAAGGATACCCTTCAGAGAGCTTAAATCTTTTGTTCTGTCTGATATATCACCTCTGCGGCAGATCACCTGATCCATTAAGGGTTTTGCCTGTGGGTTTTGTCCCGCAAAGCTGTAGTTGTATTTTCGCTTACAGAACGAAAAAATGTAAAATTGATTATTAAATAACTATATCTGAAATATAATGGCTCTTCAATGCGGAATTACAGGCATAACAAATGTAGGAAAGACAACTATTTTCAATTGTCTGTCAAATACCAAAGGCGAAACAAATGCTTTCGCATTCAGTGCCTCCAGATCCAATATCGGTGTTGTACAGGTGCCCGATAGAAGGTTGTATGAACTTGAGAAACATCAGGTTACGGAAAAAATTATTCATACCACTGTTGAAATGGTTGACATACCCGGACTTGCCAAAGGATCGAATAAGGGTGAAGGTGTCGGGAATAAATTTCTGGGTGACATCCGCAATACAGATGCTCTTATTCATGTTCTGAGATGTTTTGATGATGAGTCTTTGCCTCATGTTGACGGATCTGTTGATCCGGTACGGGATATGGAAACGATCGATCTGGAGTTACAGGTAAAGGACCTTGAATCGGTTGAAAAAAAAGCAGAAAGACTTAGAAAAGCCGCCAGATCGGGCGACAAAGAAGCTTCAAACAGTCTTTCGGTGCTTGAACGCTTCCGGGAACACTTTGAAAACTTTAACAATGCCCGTACTCTTGTTTTAAAAGAGGAAGAAAAAAAGGTTGTCGATGATCTTTTTCTGCTTACAATGAAACCTGTTTTGTATATATGTAATGTGGATGAAAAATCAGCTGTAAGCGGAAATCATTACGTTGATGCTGTGAAGAAATATCTTGAAGGCAGCGATGCTGAAGTAATAATCATTGCCGGAAAGACTGAAGCAGAGATAGCCGAACTGGACAATCCTGAAGACCGTGCTGCTTTTCTCAGTGATGCAGGTCTTGATGAGCCGGGAGTTGATAAACTGGTAAGAGCTGCTTACAGACTTCTTGACCTGCAGACTTTTTTTACTGTAGGGCCGAAAGAAATACGTGCATGGACTATCAGAAAAGGGATGACAGCACCCCAGGCCGCAGGAGTCATACACAGCGATCTGGAGAGAGGCTTTATAAGAGCCGAAGTGATGAAATACAACGATTTTATTACACTGGGGTCAGAACATGCCTGCAAGGAAGCCGGGAAATTTTATATTGAAGGCAGAAATTATATTGTGGAAGATGGGGATATCCTTCACATCAGATTCAATGTTTAGTATTATGTATGATAAAAGAACTGATCATAATATCCTTTTTTCTGGTATCTGCTGTTTCAGAGTGTTTTTCCGGGATTGATAATCTGAATGACAACAAATTAAGGCAGATTGTCAGTGATTATGGTCAGGCAAGAGTCACCATTCCTTTCCCGGGTATCCGGCAGACAAATGAACTCAGCCGCAAGCTTTCGGTAAGCTCTGTAAAAAATGATACAGTTGAGATAGTCCTGTCTCCTGTGACGCTGGAATGGTTTATTGATCAGGGATTAAACTATAAAATAAGAGCACCCTACGACCTAAAGGATCTGAAAATAGCTACAGGCAAGGGCCAGGCAACGGAATGGAATACTTATCCTTCCTATTCACAATACATTTCAATAATGCAGGGCTTTGCTGACAACTATCCCGATATATGTCTTCTTGATACAATAGGAACAAGTAATTACGGGAAGTTGATTCTCGCTCTTAAAATTTCGGATAATGTTTCAATTGATGAAGATGAACCTGAAACTTTCTATTCATCAACAATTCACGGAGATGAGACAGGTGGATTTGTTCTGATGCTCAGGCTTGCTGATTATCTCCTGATGAATTATCAATCTGACCTGAGAATAAGTGAAATGATAAATAATCTGGAGATATGGATCAACCCTTTGGCTAATCCTGACGGGACTTACGGTACTGGTGATCTGATTACTTCTCCCATACGTTTTAATGCCAATGGCTACGATCTGAACCGGAACTTTCCGGACCCTGCAACACCGAATACAGTCACACAGACAGAAACAACTGATATGGTCAGTTTTTTACGGAAGCATAATTTTGTACTATCTGCAAATTTCCATTCAGGGACAGAAGTGGTTAATTATCCCTGGGACAGCAGAGCCGACCTACATGCTGATGATGAATGGTTTTACTCTGTCAGCAGAAAATATGCAGATACTGTTCATCTGTATTCCGTTCCCGGTTACATGACTTTTTTACAGGATGGAGTAACTAACGGATATATGTGGTATTCAATAAACGGAGGACGTCAGGATTTCGTGACCCGGGAGTTACAGGGGCGGGAAGTGACTATTGAACTGGATTATGACTATATTACTCCGGCGGAAGACCTTGGCCTCTTATGGGAATATAATCACAGATCGTTGCTGGGATATCTTGAAAACGCTTTAAGTGGCATACATGGTAAGGTTACCGACAGTAAAACAGGCGACCCGGTGAAAGCCCGTATATTTGTTCCCGGGCATGATTCCGACAGTTCACATGTTTATTCACGCTCATCTACGGGTGTTTTTGTCAGACTGATTTCTCCGGGCTCCTGGGACCTTTTGGTCACTGCTGAAGGTTATCTCCCGGTGAATATTGACAATGTTATTGTTACAGAAGATAACATAACAAACCTGAATGTTGAAATGCTTCCTTTTATCAATCCTGTTGATACAACCGCGACACCTGTGCTTATTCTTTATCCAAGTCCTGCCAGTGAATCAGTGAGAGCTGTATTACCGGAGGATTTTACCGGACAGGTTCGTATAATATTGTATGATTCCGGGGGTCGGAAAATAAGGGATTATTATGAAAATGCTACAGAAGATATTCCCCTGGTGTTAGATGTAAGACATCTTCCCGGTGGAGTCTATGTGGTAGTTGTAAGTAAAACCGGATCACCTCTGAGGTGCTGGAAAAGATTTGTTGTTGTCCGGTAAAGGAATGCTTATTTTTCCTCTTGATTATGTATTCCTATTGTAACTCTGTCCAAAAAGCCTACTTTTGGAACTTGGTAAATTTTGGAAAAATATAATATTAAATAACACAAAAAAAATGTCCGGAGATATATGAATAATAACAAATCACTAAAGGGAATATTGATATTGTTTCTTTCTGTTTTTTTTATCAGCCTGGCCGGAGGCCAGAGTGCTTATATACCTCCGGATAAGCCCAAACTTGTCGTTGGGATAGTTGTTGAACAACTAAGGTACGATCAGCTTGAAAAGTTCCGTAACCGTTTCGGAGAAAACGGTATCAGAAAATTATTGAATGAGGGTACTTATTTTCAGAATGCATCATATAATTATATCCTCACTCAATCGGCACCCGGCCATGCAACAATAGCTACAGGAGCAGAGCCTTCTGTTCATGGTATAACATCTGATGACTGGTATGTGCCGCTAAAAGATGAACTGATAAATTGCACGCGGGATTTATCAGTTGCTCCCGTAGGTGGTAGTTTTGAATCAGGTTTTCATTCCCCGGTGAATCTGCATTCATCGACATTTTCTGATGAGCTGAAAATGATGACTAATAAAAGAGCCAAGGTTTTTGCTGTCGGAATGAAAGAGAGTCCGGTTATTTTTTCTGCAGGGCATGCGGCTGATGCTGCTTACTGGTATGATAACATTACCGGAACATGGATGTCAAGTACATATTTCACCGATTCTCTGCCTGGCTGGGTGCTCGATTTCAATGCAATGAAATATTCTGAAACATATCTGACCAATACATGGGAATTATATAAATCAGATGCAGATTATTCCGACTGCCTTCCTGATACTAATTATCATGAAACGGGGTTTGATGGAATTAATTATTTCCCGTATGATATGAAGAAGATAAGTGCAAAGCGTAAAAGCAATGTTAACCGTGATTATTCGATGCTAAGGGAGATACCTTTGGGAAATACATTTACAACAGATTTTGCCATCAGGCTGATAGAGAACGAAAGTATGGGGGAGGATGACATAACAGACTATATATCTATTTGTTATACTTCCACTGATTACATAGGTCACAGGTTTGGCCCGTCTTCAATGGAGATGGCCGATGCTATTTTGCGTCTGGACAAAGATATTGAGAATCTTCTTAGTTATCTGAATGACAATCTGGGGAAGAGGAATATACTGATATATTTCACTTCTGCTCATGGTGTATCGGAAGTTCCGGGAGTTCTGGAAAATAACAGGATTCCCTCAGGTCATTTCAGACAAAATCAGGCGTTACAGCTTCTCCGGAGTTATCTTAATGCCTCATATGGAGAAGGGAACTGGATAAAAGGGTACACTGACAGACAGATATTTTTGAACAGGACTCTTATTGAGGATGCAAAACTATCTCTTGATGAAGTACAGAAGAAAGCAGCCAGGTTCATTGTACAATTTTCCGGTGTTGCCTCCGCATATCCTTATTCAGCTTTTGAGACGAATGAATTCAGTGGTGGTAATCTGAAGAAGATAATAAATAATTTCAGTCCCCAGCGATCGGGAGATGTTATAATAACGCTTAATTCAGGCTGGATTGAAAAGGGGGATGAAAATTATGTTGCAGATCATGGTTCTCCTTATGAATACGATTCACATGTTCCTCTGATATGGTATGGATGGGCAGTAAACAAAGCAACGGTGACACGAAAAGTGAATATGACTGATATAGCCCCTACGCTTTCATCATTATGCAAAGTTCCTGTTCCCAATGCGTGTACCGGAGAGCCTATGTTTGAGTTATTCAGGTAATAATTTGTCAGGAAATGGTATCCCGGAGCCTGCAGGCTTCTGTTAAGAGTTTTGGATTCTCTTCGCAACCGTTACCCAGGATAATTAGATTGGCTCCCGCTTCAAATATTTTTGCTATTTCATCCTTATTCTTTATACCTCCGCCCACAGCAAGGGGTATGGATATTTCTTTTTTTACTGCTTTGATCATTTCTATGGGTACGTGATTATCTGCCCCGCTTCCTGCTTCAAGATAAATCATTTTGAGACCAAGCATCTCGCCTGCAAGAGCTGTGGCTACCACAATATCTGTTTTGTCGGGAGGTATAGCTTCGGTCTGACTTATATATTCCACCGAGGTTTTTGAGCCGCAGCCAATGAGTATGTAGCCGACAGAAATGACTTTTTTCTTTATTCTCATCAGGTAGGGAGCAGCTGTTACATGATTTCCAATAAGCAGTTCAGGATTTCTTCCTGATATGAGAGAAAGGAGCAGAACCACATCGGCGTCATAACTCAGTTGCAGGAGATTGCCGGGAAAAAGAACGACAGGGAGTGAGCATAACTGTCTGACTGAATGGATCATTCTATCTATACTCCGGAACGTAAGACTGCCGCCTGCCATTATATAATCTGTCCTGGCTTCAACGGCTGCCTTAATTTTTGCAGGCAGAGTTTTTTCATTAACCTTATCGGGATCGAGCAGGAGAGCAACACTTCTTCTCCCCGGAAAGTTTTGTGTCTTCATAGTTCTTTTTTGTCCACACAATGGCATAATTATCATATCTGGAGTAATTAAGGTCAAAAGACTCATCCAGATTTCTTGTTTTGACCTTACCCCTGAATTCTCCGCTTTCTTCTACAACAAAGGGTTCTATAGTGATGTTATTCCTTATCCTTATACCTTCTTTGTCACATATCTTGTACAGAGATTCTTTTGCACACCAATGCAGATACAGATGGTATTTTCTTTTTTCCGGATCTCTGGTAATTTTTTCCCTGCGGTTAAGAAACTTAAAGGCAATAGCCCCTATGTTTGATCCCATATATTCAAGATCAATACCCACTCTTTCATTGGTGCTGCAAATAATGGCTGTTAATTTTTGGGAATGGGAGATGCTGATAAAACGAGATCCATTCTTAAGAAAGGGTTTGTTGTTTTTATTGTACACTATTTTTGCTTCTTCCCCCAACAGCTCTGCCAACAGGGCTCTTACACTAAGAAACTCAAGTTTGCGTGATGTACTGGCAAAAACCCTGTAACGCTTGTTCTCGTCAGGATCAAGATTTACCATTTCCATGAGTGTTTTTATATCCTCTTCGATCTTCCATACTCCGAGTATAGTTGAGTCGTTAAGGTAATGTTTTGTAATACAGCCCATTATAAAAGTCGTATTATTTTATTCCCATTTCAGGGTTTCAATCATGTGTACAATGTCCTGCCTGAAAAAATCTATTACCGGTGCAAGAGAATCAGGGTTTGGTTCTGAAGAAAAATAAAGAGAACCTCTTAGAAAGTGATTAACGCTGTCTGTGACAAAAAACTGTACTGCAGTGGCAGTATTCCCTTTCAAATCGTATAATATCCCGAAGACTTTTTTATCAGTGTTATATATCAATTCTTCATTTATTGCATCAGCTTTGGTAATATGGTTTTTAACATTCATCCTGTAAGTTTGTTCTATGAGGCTTGCAAGATCTCCCTGTACCGCTTTGTAAGTAAGATAAATTCTGGCCTTATATGCCGGTATATTGATATTAAACCATCCTTGTTCCATATTGTCAGGCTCATAAGCTATTTCGCCGTAGGCCGGATATTCAAATGTCAGGGGCAGGTAGTCATGCTGCCTGATGATGGTATTATTAAAATGCACATATTCCTTTTCCGGAAGATCGATACGGAAATATCCCCGGGGTTTTGGAACCGGTGTTTCCCTGCAGGCATAAAAAGAAAAGATAATAAAAAGGAATATTATAATTTTATTCTTTTTCAAGATGCACTTCCTCCCTGTTTATTTCCACACGTATTTCTTTTATTCTTCTTTTATCAGCTGATTCAATTGTAAAGGTAAAAATACCGAACTGGATTACCTGGTTTTTCTTTGGTATTTCACCTGTTAGTTCAAGAATTAAACCAGCCAGAGTCTCAGATTCTCCTTTGGCAATATCGAATAAATCTTCATCAATATTCAGCAGTTTTTCAAAGTCGTTCAAAAGGATTTTGCCCTGAAAAACATAGGTGTTATCGTTTATTTTTCTGTATAATATTTCATCGTCGTCACTCTCATCTGTTATCTCTCCGACAATTTCCTCAAGGATATCTTCAAGAGTAATGATCCCGGATGTTCCACCATATTCGTCAATTACCACTGCCAAATGTATTTTATTTTGCTGGAACTCTTTCAGCAGTTCATTTATTTTCTTCGTTTCAGGTACAAAATACGGGGGTCTGAGAAGAGTCTGCCATCTGAAGTTGTCGTCTTTTTGCATATGTGGGAGAACATCTTTTGCATAGAGTATCCCCTTTACATTGTCAAATGATCCTGAGTACACAGGGATTCTTGAGAAACCGGAATCAATGATTATGGGTATTATCTGACTGAAAGCTGATTTGATGTCGACAGCTGTAACATCTATTCTCGGGCACATAATAGCATTGACATTGATATTGCCGAAGTTCACAATCCCTTTCAGTATTTTTTTATCTTCATCCAGTTCGTTGGTTGTCAGTTTGAGAGCATCAGAAAGATCATCAAGGCTTATTTCCTGTTTTCTGTTTTTTGTTCTTTTTTTCACGAAGGATGTAGACACGATGAGGATGGATGTAACCGGATTCAGTATTTTTATCATCCATTTGAGGGGGTAAGCCATTCTCTGGGCGAATGTCAGATTGTTTCTTGAAGCAAATACTTTTGGTAATATCTCGCCGAAGAAAAGAAGGATAAAAGTAATTACGACAGCTTCAACAATGAAGCCTAATACAGGGGTGGCACTAAAATCAAACAATCTTGTACTAAGGAAGGCGGACAGCAGTACAATAGTTACATTTATTGTATTATTTGCTACAAGTATAGTGCTGAGTAATTTATCCGGTATCCGGAGCAGTTCGGTGACTATTTGTTCTTTTGTGTTTCTGCTGTTCCTGAGTTTTTCCATATCCTCCGGTCGCAGAGAAAAATAAGCCACTTCAGAACCGGAAACCATACCTGATGCCAGTAAAAGCAAAACCAGTATTACAAACCCTGCTATCATGCTGGTATTAACAGGATTAACAACAATGGCTGAATGAATTACGTTAAAATATAATGAATAAACCGCTCCCAACTGAAAATCATTTAATGAAAAAATTAGAATGGCAGATCATCTTCACTCTGATTCACGGCGGGGTCATCGTCAGTAAATGTTCCTCCGGATTCTGAATCATTGCTGATGGGATTCTCTTTATCACTCCAGTTCTTATTGCCCGTGTCAGATACGGATTCATATTGTGAGCCAGGTTCATTTATCCGGCCGGGAGATCCTGTTTTGTCTCCCTCATTTGTGCCGGAGGATTCCGATTGGGAATAATTGTTTTGTGATGGTTTTTTATCGAGCACCATTATGGTATCGGCAAGGATCTCAGTAATGTATTTATTATTACCATCTTTATCGACATAAGATCTTGTCTTTATTTTTCCCACAAGGTAAACCTGGCTGCCTTTCTTTACTGTTTTCTCTGCAACTTCGGCAAGAGCTCTCCATAGTACTATATTATGCCATTCAGTGGTTGTTATCGTCTCTCCCTGCTGGTTAGTATATACTTCACTCGTTGCCAAAGGGAAGGATGCTTTTGCAACTCCCTTGTCAAAATACCTTACAACCGGATCTTTTCCGACATTGCCGACAAGAATTACTTTATTGATTGACATACAGTTATCTAATTACTGGTTATAGGTAATTATAAGGATGTAAAGTTAAGAAAAAAAACACTTTATACAATTGTTATATTATTAAAAGGTATATCATAACAGATTCCATGAGATAAAAAAGAGGAACTGAATAAGCATGCTGGTTTGGATGTCAGAGTTTAAAATTGTTTCTCGCCGGGTACTATTCTGATATACTGTTGTAATTAAGTCAATAATAAAATATTATAAAAAAATTTATATCTATCTGTTTGAATTTTAATAAATAATATTTCTATATTTGCAGGGTTGAAAAAAAGAATACTCAAAATAATTTGTTGAATTTTAAACTTCAGGAAAAATGACTAAAGCAGACATTGTTAATGAAATTGCCAAAAGCACTGGTATAGAAAAGGTAACTGTACAAAGAACTGTTGAGGCCCTCATGGAAACTGTAAAGCAATCGATGGTAGCTGGTAATAATGTTTATCTGAGAGGTTTCGGGAGCTTTATTGTAAAGAAGAGAGCCAAGAAAACTGCAAGAAATATATCAAAGAACACAACTATTATTATTCCTGCTCACAATATTCCGGCTTTTAAACCAGCCAAATCCTTTATAAATAAAGTTAAGACCAACACAAAGAAATAGTTACTTTATATGCCAAGCGGAAAAAAAAGAAAAAGACATAAGATGGCCACACACAAACGTAAAAAACGTTTGCGTAAGAACAGACATAAGAAGAAATAGAATTTCACTTTGTGGTCTTATACTAAACAAATTAAACCTAAAGGTCCGGTGATCTTTAGGTTTGTTGTATATGGGTGAATGAATTAATTGAAGGTATATTTACACTGATTGATATCGGAAGTGGTAAACAAGGATCTGATTATTGATGTTGGAGATTCCGAGGTTTCTTTGGCATTGCTTGAAGACAGGCAACTGATTGAGCTCAACAAGGAGCAGCAAAACATAAGGTATTCAGTAGGAGATATTTATCTTGGCAAAGTAAAAAAAATAATGCCGGGGTTAAATGCTGCTTTTGTAAATGTCGGATATGAGCGGGATGCTTTTTTGCACTATCTTGATCTTGGGGCTCAGTTCAGGACACAACAGAAGTATTATCTTTCTGCACTCCAGAAACAGGGGAGGATGACCTCCATACACAAATTTAAATCTGAACCTGATATAGATAAGGACGGTAAGATAACGGATGTCCTTACCCAGGGGCAGACTGTTATTGTGCAGATAACCAAGGAACCCATTTCAACAAAAGGTCCCCGCCTGTCATCAGAGATATCTATTGCCGGAAGGAATCTTGTGCTGATGCCTTTTTCAGATAAAGTATCCGTCTCTTCGAAAATTGAAAGCACAGAGGAGAAAAACCGGCTTAAGACCTTGATGCATAGTATCAAGCCAAAAAATTACGGAGTGATTGTCAGAACAGCTGCTGAAGGTAAAAAAGTTGCAGTTCTGGATGTTGAATTACGGGAACTGATAAAGAAATGGGAAACAGCTTTCGCTTCTGTAAAGAAAGAGATAAAGACTCCCAGACTCTTTATCGGAGAGATGAACCGGACTACAACAATGATACGGGATATGCTTAATGTAACCTTTAACAGCATATATATAAATGATCAATCTCTGGCCGATGAAGTGAGGCAGTATATCAGGGAAATTGCTCCCGAAAAGGCAAAAATAGTAAAACTATATAACGGGACTATTCCCATTTTTGATCATTTCGGTATAAATAAGCAGATAAAAGCCCTTTTCGGTAAAACGGTATCCTTCCGTCATGGAGCCTATCTGATTATTGATCATACCGAAGCCCTTCATGTAATCGATGTAAACAGCGGAAACCGTTCAAGAACAGGTAATGATCAGGAATCAAATGCCCTCGAGGTCAATATGGAAGCTGCCACGGAAATAGCACGGCAGTTGAGACTAAGAGATATGGGAGGGATTATTGTAATCGATTTTATCGATATGCTGTCGACTGAAAATAAACAGATACTGTACGACAGGATGAAAGACCTGATGGCCGGCGACAGAACAAAACACAATATTCTTCCTTTAACAAAGTTCGGACTGATGCAGATAACCCGTCAGAGAGTCAGACCCGAAATGAAAATAGTGACAAATGAAAAATGCCCGGCATGCCAGGGGTCAGGTGAAGTTAAACCAACAATACTCTTTACTGATGAACTGGAAAAAAACCTCGCTTTTATTGTTGATAAGATAAAAACAAAAAAAATCATTCTGAATGTTCATCCCTTTGTTGCTTCTTTTCTGAAAAAAGGTTTCATCCCTTTGTTCAGAAAGTGGAACTTTAAATACAAAATAAACCTTAAAGTTCAGCCTGTTACATCCTATCACATGTTGGAATACCATTTTTACGACCGTTTCAATAATGAAATAGACCTTACATGATATTTATTTATCTGTATTGATGTCATGAACATTTTCTCTGAAGTGTTGTTTTATTTTTTGTCAAATGCAGATCCAGTAAAAAAAAAAAGGTAATGATGTATAAAAGGTTTCTTTTTTCAGTAATCATTTTTTTACTTTCAATAACTCTTTATGGTCAGATTTTTGATCCTGTATCGTGGGCTTTCAGCTTTGAGAAAACAGGGGAGAATCGGTATGAACTTATTATCACAGCGTCTGTTGAAGAAGGTTCTCATATCTATTCGATGGATATTCCTCAAGGAGGACCAATACCAACCACAATTAGCATTGAAGCTTCAGGAGATTTTACTACTGAAGGCGAAGCCTGGGAGCTAACAGAGCCCGAAGAACTTTTTGATGAAGCTTTCGGAATGAATATAAAATCATTCAGTGAAAAAGCAGAATTCAGACAAAAAATTATTTCTGAAAAACAATCTTTTTCTGTTAGCGGAATTGTTAATTATATGGCCTGTAACAATACCACCTGTTCTCCTCCCAAAGACGTGGAATTCAGTATAAACATCTCAGGCCGTGCTAGTGAGGATGACAATATTATTGCTGCACAGGAAACAAAAAAAACTTCCTTTGGAGGAAAAGGATTGCTGGCTTTTTTCCTTATTTCTCTGCTTGCCGGTTTTGCAGGGATACTGACACCCTGTGTCTTTCCAATGATACCCATGACAGTTGCTTTCTTTTCATCAGGATCAGAACATAAAAGAGATTCTTTTTTCCAGGCACTGATTTTTGGTTTCTCTATTGTAGCTATTTATTCTTCTCTGGGTTTGATAGTATCACTCACCAGTGCCGGCGCAGGATTTGCTTCAGCACTGAGTACTCACTGGATACCAAATCTGATATTTTTTGCTCTTTTTGTCGTATTTGCTGCATCCTTTCTTGGAGCTTTTGAAATAGTCCTTCCTTCAAAATGGGTGACTGCTTCTGATAACCGTGTAGACCGGGGCGGTATACTGGCTTCTTTTTTCCTTGGACTAACCACTGTTATTGTTTCATTTTCATGTACCGGACCAATAGTAGGGGCACTTCTTGTAGAGGCAGCATCCGGTGATGTTTTGAAACCTCTGGCAGGAATGTTTGGCTTTGGGGTGGCTTTTGCCCTTCCTTTTACTTTGTTTGCCCTCTTTCCTTCAGTACTCGGCAAAATTCCAAAATCAGGAGGATGGCTTAATGCTGTCAAAGTAGTGCTGGGATTCCTGATGCTGGCATTCAGTATGAAATTCCTTTCAACAATCGATGCAGTTTATTCTTTCGGTATAATATCAAGAGACATTTTCCTTTCCGTATGGATAGTCCTTTTTTCTCTCCTGGGTTTCTATCTGATGGGAAAGATAAAATTTGCACACGACAGCAATCAGGATCATATTGGCGTTTTTCGCTTTTCCCTTGTTATAGTGGTATTCTCTTTTGTTGTTTATTTGATACCCGGCCTTTTTGGTGCCCCACTAAAGGGATTATCTTCTTTTCTCCCTCCTCAGTCAGATTCATGGATAACAGAAAAACAAACAAATAATACATCATTGACAGATAGTTCTCCGACTGTACTCTTTGCAGATATTACCTCAAATAGTCAATGTGAAGAACCAAAATATGATGATCTGTTTAAAATGCCTTACGGATTGAACGGATATTTCGACTACGAACAGGGTCTTCAATGTGCAAAGGAAATCAATAAACCTGCTTTGATATATTTTAAAGGACATGCCTGTGCCAACTGCAAACTTATGGAAGCAAGGGTATGGTCTGACCCGGAAATACTCAGCAGACTCAGAGAAAATTTTGTAATTATATCCCTTTATGTTGATGACAGAACCCGATTGCCTGAAGATGAATGGTTCGTTTCTGAAATTGACGGAAAGATGAAAAAAACCATTGGTAAAAAGAATGAAGACATAGAAATATCACTCTATAAAACCAATTCCCTGCCGTTCTATGTAATTGCAGGTCATAATAACCCTGATCCCCTTAATGAACCCATGACCACAACTATGAATACCGAAGAATATAAAAAATGGCTTGATGAAGGGTTAAAGGCTTTCAACAAATAGAGGATAAGACTGTCTGATTCCTTTTATAGCTCCTGTTTCAGATATATATTTCCCTTTGTGGCATCAATGGTTACATGTGTATTGCCGGGATTATTACCGACAGAACCATATACCAAAGCTTTTCCCTGCTCATCTTCAGGGTCTTCCCTGGTGAGATCAGAATTCTGTTCAGGGAGTACCAATGAACTGTTCAGATGTTTAATATCCAGATTATAAGAGGCTGATCTCTCAAAGACCAGATTTATATCGGTAAATCCTGACTCAAGGTTTATTTTTTCAAAGGTTTTTTCAATGTGATCAGCATTAAAACTACCGTATCTGGTTTCTAACCCTATTTCTTTTTCAAGAATATCTATACTCATATTGCTGAAATAAGAATCTCCCTTAATGCTGTTTATCCTGCCGGCAAATAACTTATCCCTTCTTGATTTAATACTTAGAACCCCGGTATTTTTAAGTTCAAAACGTGATGATACTGAACTAACATTAAGATCGCCGGATTCTTTTATCTCTATCTCAGAAAAAGATGCATTGATAGTGGCACTCTCTAAACTGTTTATTGTTGCATCACAGAATGAGAGCTCTATCTTTTCTGCTTTTTTAAGCTTATTTGCTTTGAATGATCCGTTCTCCAGATCTATAAAAAACACAGAAGTATTGTTATCTATAAATACATCTCCGTATTTATTGTTTATCCTCATATCAAGATAATCCGGTGCATATATGTTGTAATTTATCTTTATTCTTGATTCATAAGGAATAAGTCTATCGGTCATGCCCTTTATAGTCTCAAGAAAAAAATTAATGTTTTGCATGAACTCTGTTTTAATACTAAGTAAGCGGTCTGTTTCTGAAACGTTGATTTCAATCCCGTCAAGAATGTTATGCAGACGTTTCAGGTTTGTTGTGGTCGCTTCCACTTCTGCATCTATTGATACATAATTCTTATCCCAGGAACTGATATGAATATTCCCGTATTTGTTGACAATTTCCAGTGTGGTATTTCGTGATACATTAACTGTATTCTTATAGCTCCTGGTTTCTGTAAAAGACTGACCATTAAGTAAATCCGTGAACAGCAGACAAATAAGTAAAAAGCCTGAAATCTTATAGTTCATAGTTATTGTCGGGTTGGTTATCTGTTTTATCTGTCACATTACCCAGAATGTTTTCAAGCAGATCGGTTCTTATCCTGTAATTATTTACCATAGCTTCAATTACTTCCTCATTATTAATATTATCATGTAAATCATCCTTAAGTTCAACATAGATATTTTCAAGATTCAGGAGGTCATCAGACAGTTCTTTTTTTATTTCAGGATGCTTCGATAAGAACGGCAATGCTTTTAAATATAGTTCATTGATCAAAGTATTGTAATATATTTCCGTCTCTGTTATTTTCAGGTCCGTTTTCTGTTTAATACTGTATCCTGAGTTATAATAATTCAGATATTTCAGACGTTTTTTACCGGTATAATAAAAAGAGGCAGAAGTAATGATTATGACAACGGATGTAACAGAAAGCCATTTGATTAATTCCTTCCGGCTTCCGTTAAGGTCATCCTTTATTCTTTGCCATATTTCATTCTGATCAGTATTCCTGCCGGGATATTCTTCATCGGGTTCATTATATCCGCTGATATGGTTCATTGTATAATTTTTTGACTCTATTCTCAGTATATACCGTCGGGGAAATATATTTTCCGCAGTTAATCAGGTCTGGTCATATCCACAATAAACATTTTCAATTTAATCTTCAGCTGGCAAAGATCTTTCCCGGGAATTTATTCACTTCTTTTCCGAATGAAGATTCGCCACAGTTATATATCTCTTCATCTACTATAACCGGCTGCTTATGAAAATGGTCCGGCTATAATTGTTAATTGATAAAAATAAGCATATTTTTACATTTAATAGCGGGTTGATTAAAGCAACTGTTAAATAATGAAGCAATATATTGTATTTTTTATTACAATCATTTTAACATTACCTGTCATAGCACAGCAGAGGAATCAGCAGGATGTAATATCCAGTGCAGGATCTTTTGATTCGGCTCCCGGAATTAGTTTAAGCTGGACTCTTGGGGAGACTTTCATTCCTACATTTCATTCATCAGATATAATTGTATCTCATGGTTTCCAGCAACAACTTGTTGTTACAGTGGTAGGGGAGGAAATTGAGTTTTTGGCCGATGTAACTGTTTATCCCAATCCGGCCAGTGACATAATAAAAATACGTTTTGCTACACCACCGGAAGAATGTATTTCTTTAAGTCTTTTTAATTCTGGGGGGAAGCTGATTATAACGGATTTTATTGAAGCATTCATTCCGGAAAAACATCTTGACATGCACGATCTTTCAGCTGGTATTTATTATCTGAAACTCACCGGTGGTGCCCTGAGTAACATATATAAAGTTGTAAAACTTTAAAGAAGCTTTTTTGTTAGAAAGCAATTTTCCATTCTTTTCATGGCTGCCCCTTTCTGCCAGTTGGCCGAAAGGGGCTTTTATCCTCATGGTAAATTATTAAAATATTAGGGAAAGGTCCTATATTTGTTTATGTGAAATGAATATTGGCCTGGAATAATCTATATCATGAATAAAATCATTATTAAGACAGTTATTATCATCTGCAGTTTTTTTTATGCTGAAAATTCGAATGCTTTATTGAGTGCAGGTACTGACTCTGTTGAAGACGGGAGGAAAGTCCTCTCTTCAGTCTTTACTTCCGGGATTATCACGACAGACGGTATAGTTGAAGAAGAATGGGAGAGGGCTGATCCCTCACATATTGGAATTGCTATGAAGGCTGATCTTTCGGAACCGGCAGAGGGATGCTCAACATATGGCCGGGTACGTTCAATGTGGAACGGAGCTTATTTATATATCCTTGTGGAAGTTACAGATGCTGACATTACTGCTGAGGGCAGATGGCCGGGAGATCAGGATGGAGTGGAGATATTTTTCGATCTTTTCAATGATAAATTTCCCAAGTTTGAGGAAGATGATGCCATAATGAGGATCAACTGCAAAGGCATTCTTAGCGGAAGTGGTAATTATACGGAGCGCTTAAGACACTACGCAGTGTCGGGTGTTTATGATGATTCGGGGGCACAGAAAGGTTACCTTGTTGAAGCAGCTATTGCTACAGGTGGTATTACAGCGAAGAATGGTTCCTCATCAGGTATTGAAATATGTATTAACGATGCAGAATCTTCTTCCGGAAGGTGCAGATACAAAATTTTCTGGAACAGTGGTAAAAACAGGGGTATAGATGATAATTCAATGTGGGGAGATGTTGTTCTGACAGCTCATGACGAAAGTATTCCTCTGGCACCTGATACTTATATGCTGGAGATGAATATAAAAAAGGCTGAAGCTCTTACCAGAGGTATATGGACAGATGAAAAGAATCTGGAAAGAGCTTTAAAAAGAGCCGTTAAAAAGTCAGGATCAGGTCGTCAGAAACGGATTGATGCTGTTAATGGAGCACTTGAGGAAGCTATAAAATCCTTGCGAAGGAAAGGTAAATATCCTGATCCTTTTACTTTCATGGATGGGAGAAAGGTTAAGTCTCATGATGATTGGGAATTACGACGTGAAGAAATAAAAGACCTTGTACAATATTATGAATATGGTTATATGCCATCTCCTCCTGAACAGGTGATGTCGGTGGCAGATGGTTCCCTTCTCAGGATCACTGTTACAGATAAGGGCAGAAGTGCCTCCTTTAACACTATGTTGTCTGTTCCTGTCGCTGAACAATGTGGCAGGAGCGGCCCCTATCCTGTAATTGTAAGCATTGATTTCAGGGCTGCTCCGGGGAATGCTGTTTATCTTGACAAGGGATATGCTGTTCTCAGTATATCATATTCCGATGTGGCAAGTGATAATTACGAGCATAAAGGAGCTTTTTATTCTCTTTATCCCTATGATGTAAGCACAGGAAATGATGCCGGTACTCTTCTTGCCTGGGCATGGGGAGCGAGCAGGGCAGTTGACGGTCTGATGCATCTTGCCGGAAGTGATCCGTCTTTTGCAAATATTTTCGATTTTGACAGGATAGCTGTAACAGGCTTTTCCCGTTGCGGTAAGGCAGCACTGGTAGCAGGTCTGCTGGACGAGCGTTTCGGAGTAGTTAATCCCGGTGCCTCAGGCTGTGGTGGAGTTGCTGTATACAGGTATGACTCCTTCGGTAATACACCTTATCGCCAGGCTCCTTTTGGAAATGTATATGCATGGGGAAAATCGACAGGATGTGAAGTGCTTGGCGACCGGATAAGACATCAGGGACATAATGCCAACGAGATGCTGGCCCGTTTTCTCAATCATGGCCGTGTATATAAAACCAATACAACAGGTTATGGTGAGCGTATGCCTTATGACCACCATGAGATACTGGCAGCCATCGCTCCAAGAGCTGTAATAATAACCACAGCAGATGATGACTATGCCAACGGAGCAGAAGGAGATTGTATAAGTATCGAAGGAGCCAGACCAGTTTATCAGTTTTTAGGTGCTGACCAGAATATTGTTCTTAACATCCGCACAACAGATCCCTCTGGTCCGCCTGTCCCCGGAGGAGGACACAGGCTTGACAAAGAACAGATGAATAACCTCGTCGGTTTTTGCGATATGGTCTTTTATGGGAAACAACTGACTGCAGGACAGAAAGCAAAATTCTATTCAAATCCATATTTCCCGACATTCCGGGAATACTATGGCGGACTTGAAAAAATGATGCCGTGGATCAATGATGTGCCTTATCAATGATTCCGGTTATTGATGAATGACATCTTTTTACAGATTCTGGTTATATCATAACCTTGTGATGTATATTTATCTGTGTTAATTTAAGTTAAATCGCCGGTACACTATTTTCACGAAAGTCAAAATTATTATATTGCATTGTCCAAAATGTGAGGTGATGAAGAATTTTATGCTTTTGATAATTATATTGATTCTGGCCTCTTCCTGTGAGACAACCGATAATCAATTATCAAGAAGAGCAAACAGGATACATAGGAAATTCCTGACTGTAGATACTCATTGTGACACTCCCTTGAATCTTATGGGAGATGATTTTGAACTGGGAGAGAAAAATGAACTTGGATGTGTAGATTTCCCGAGGATGATCGAAGGGGGTCTTGACGCTGAATTTTTTGCTGTGTTCATAGCCCAGGGACCCAGGAATGATTCAGCTTTTAATGAGGCTCACAGAAGAACGCTTGAGATAATTGATACAATCTATAATAATATAGAAAGGAATTACACGCTGGCTGAACTGGCTTTTTCTCCTGAAGATGTTTATAAAATAAAAAAAGAAAAGAAACGGGCGGTATTTATAGGGTTGGAAAATGGGTATCCTATAGGTAAAGACCTGGGACGTATAAGGCATTACTATGATCTGGGAGTGCGTTATATTACTCTTTGTCATTCGGCAAATAATGATATTTGTGATTCTTCCACTGATCCTAATGGTCCTGAAAGTGACGGCTTATCTGCCTTCGGAGAAGAAGTGGTTAAAGAAATGAACCGTCTGGGTATGATGATAGATGTGTCCCATATCTCCGATAAGTCTTTTTATGATGTAATTGCTATATCAGAAGCTCCCGTTATAGCTTCACATTCTTCCTGCCGGGCCCTTTGTTCAAGTCCCAGGAATCTCTCGGACGATATGCTTCAGGCCCTCAAGTCTAACGGAGGTGTTATACAGATATGTATACTGAGTAATTATATTAAGTCACCGGAACCTAATCCTGAACTTGAATTGAAGCTGAGTGAACTTGTTGACAGATACGGTGATCCTGACAGTCTGGCGGAAGAGGATATTGAGAACTACAAGAAAGAAAGACTTGAAATTTATGATAAATACAAGCGACTGGCTACTGTGTCGGATGTTGTTGATCATATTGATCATGCCGTTCAGGTTGTGGGTGTCGATCATGTCGGTATAGGAACTGATTTTGACGGAGGAGGAGGAGTTGATGGTTGCAGGTCAGTTGCCGAAATGAAGAATATCACTATTGAACTTTTAAGAAGGGGATATACCAGACAAGAGATAAAAAAGATATGGAGTGGAAATTTGATCAGAGTCTTTAATGAGGTTCAGGCTCTGGCAAAGGAATAGTATTGCAGTTCTTGTTATGCTTAAATAATTTATAGTCTGACACGCGAAAATCTGAGAGTTTTCAGTATCCAGGAGGGCAGAGGGAGTGGTTTTCTCTTACGGAGGTCGATATACCAGCCAATTTTTTTCAATACCGGGACTTTGTGTGTTTCCACAAATTCTATTAATGTTCCGTCGGGGTCCTCTATATAGGAGAAATGTCCTGCTGCTTCGCCCATATCAAAACTGTTTCCTTTATGGCTTTGTTTACTGTCGACAGTGAAAGAAAAATCTTTATTTGCACAGTAAGTTCTGAGTGCATCCATTCCATTTATGTCGAAGCAGATGTGTATGAAACCCGGGTCTCCCCAGAAGCGTCCCTCCAGAACTTTTTTTCCTTGTTTTTCAAGAGGACTTATCAGTTCTATATTACTCTGTCCGAAGACTCTGCTGAATGGACCGGTAAAGGGCTTTGAAGATCTGAGCAGCACCCTGCGGAAACTGTTTTTACCTCCGGGCAGATTTTGAAGGTCAGGGAAGACTCCGGAAGAATCATAAACAACTTCATCATACCCCAGAATGTCAGAGTAGACTGTTCTGGCTTTCTCAATATCAGATACGCCAATAATTACGCCGTAGGATCCGCCTGTTATCTTTTTTTCATCCATAAACCATTTGTCTCCAGGGACTATCTGGAAGATATTTCCAAAAGGGTCTTTCATGAAGAAGTTCATGTTTCCGGATGGATCAGCAGCCGGCTCATTTAATATGGCCTGGCCATTCTTACTGAAGAGCGAATATGCCTGACCGACATTTTTAACTTTCATCTTACAGGCCAGGATACCTTTGTCGCCAAGTTGTATTTCTTCGTCAATCATCTTAGGTTCTCTGCCTTTATACTGCCATATCTCGAATCCTCCTCCACTCTGCAGATTGATCGCCAGAACAGCATGCCTGCTCCTTGCCTCACCTCCGGTATACGGTAACATAAGTCTGGCTTCAGATTTATCTTCAAAGATCCGGCAGTCCATGCCGAAATTTTGAATATACCATCTCCATGCTTCTGTAAGATCTTTCACTCCGATACCTACTTGTTGTATCCCGCAGATATTATATCCTTTATCCATTATTTTGCTTATGTTGGTTTAACTTTGTCTGCTATCCTGAAGAAAAGCCACGGACACAATCTCCGTATATGTAATAAAAATAATTCTTTTCCTCCTACCAGGATCTCTTTTTTATTGTTCATTATACCTTTTATAATTCTCCGGGCTGCTTTTTCCGGACTTATACCACCGGCCAGTCCCTCATCCATCTGTCCGGTTTCTTTGCCTTCTGCATTGAGAGCATGAAGTGAGATATTTGTTCTTACCCTTCCGGGGATGATTACTGATACCCTGATGTTATATTTTTTATTCTCCAAAAACACTGTTTCAAAGAATCCGTGAAGAGCCTGTTTTGAAGCTGAATAAGCTGATCTTAGAGGAAATCCGAATCTGCCTGATATACTGCTTGTTGCCACTAAGTGACCTGATCTCTGTTTCATCATGTGTACAAGTACCGCCTTGGTCAGTGCTATTGTCCCGAAATAGTTTATCTCAAATATCTTTCTGTCAAGCCATAAAGGCGTTTCCTCAACCCGCGATCTCTGGCTTATACCTCCTATATTCAGCAGATAATCGATCTTGCCCAGATTCTTTATTTGTTCATCCACCAGGGCAGTAATATCAGATGTGTCAGCAAGGTCGAAAGGAGCAATGAAAACTCTTGACGACTCACTGCCGCAGGCAGCCATGACTCTTCCGAGGCCCTGAATGTCATTTGAAGATATTATAACATTGGCTCCTGCTTTGACAAATTGGTAAACCAGGGCTTCTCCTATACCAGAAGATGCGCCGGTTATCCAGGCTGTTTTCCCGTTCAGTTTAGCATTTTTACTCATCATTATAAAGCAGTTACCAAGCTTACCAATTCATCATGGTCCTTTTTGAGAGCGGTATACTCCTTATTTCTGGTCCAGGTGTAGTGTTTGATGCGAAATCCACCTATAATTCTCATAAGCACCAGATAATAGTTCCAGGCAAACAGACCTGATACAGGTATTGTAAGGAAAACCAGTATTGCAAGCCACCAGGGCGAGAAAATTATGAATGACAGGATCAGGAATACCGGTGTAAGAATTATAGCCAGGGCAAGGGAAAACCCGTATTTCATTGTGCTGTGAAACTGAACATCTTTGATTTTTCGTGTCTGAAGATTTGGAAGTAAAAGGAAAGTAAGATTAAAAAGATTTCCATAAATGAAAAGGGGAAGAAATAATAATAATCCGAAGAATCCTGCCAGAAGCCACCCAAGGGGATGTTTCTTTTTCGCCAGAAGTCTGTAGTTTGTTTTTAACTTTCCGGCTTTCTTTTTAACCTTCAGGGTCAATGAACAAATCTTATTATACAGTGTGGGATCATTTTCTTTTAGTTTATTTAGCTTGTCAATCATCATCCTGTCCCTGAATAATTTCGGATAACGGATGTCGTCACTGTATTTTCCGTTAATGAGGCTTCTCAGTTCATCAATAGCTTCATAATCTTCTTCGGATTCGATATGCACTATTAATTTTTTCATTTCCGAAGACAGTTTTTTTCTCAGTTCATTAAGAGCTATTTCCGGTGTTTTTTTGTATAATTCGTGAAACTCGGAGACTTCAACAGGATCACCGTATACCACAGTCAATACCTGCCGGTATCGGGTATAATGAGTAAATTCAATGCCAACCGGAATGATCTTTATATTCAGATTGAAGCCAGAGGCTTCATCGGCCTGAAAAGCTATTCTGCAAATCCCTTTTTTTAACTGGCGCAAACGTCTGAAACCGGCATGATTGCCCTCAGGAAGGATTACCAGGCCGTTTTTATTGCGTAATACATTAATGGTTCTCTGGAATATTTCCTCGTTACTTTTAAGAGATTCGTATCCGTCCCTTATCCTGTAAACAGGTAACATCTTAAGATAATAAAGAATAGATGCTATGAATTTATTTTTAAATATATCCGCTCTTGTAAGGAATACAGGCTGTGTCCTGAGAGTATATGCAATAGCCAGAGCATCCATCAGTGCATTCTGATGGTTTGGGGCAAAAATAAGATGTTTGTCATAATCTATTCTGTCACGACCAAGAACAATGACTTTCCTGTAGTAAACATTATTATGCCAGAAACCTGATACTTTTCTAATTAATGTATAACCCTTTGAGTATTTTTCAATATTATCTTTACCCATCCCCTGAATAAACCATTTCTGTTATTTATAAATCCGTTCTATGGATATAGTACGGATAGGTGCAAGTTAGAAAAAATGGTTCTATAGTGATTAAAATAATATATTATTAAAGATGATTTATTTGAATTTTACGTCTTTATACTAATATGTTATAGACTATCCGGATGATTTTTTCCATTTGTCAATAATCCTTCTTTCTTTTTTAGTAGGACGTCCTTTCCCTTTTTTCCTGAATCCGAAAGGATCAGCTACATTTTTTATTTCCAGTTTCTTTTTTTCACTATCCGGAGTGAGGTCACTGATATAGTTTTCCACCAGTTTGGCAGATACTCTTGAACTGAGGGGGCTGATTATTTGATATGTGTATGTTACAGGAGGCTTTTTGATAGTAAGAGTTTCATTTCCTTCTATTATTCTGGAAGGTTTGGCACTGATACCGTTGACAAGGATCCGTCCCATTTTGCATGCACTTATGGCGAGACCTCTGGTCTTATATATTCTGACAGCCCACAGGAACTTATCAAGTCTTACTGATTGATCTTCGGTGCGTGCCATTTGTAATATGGTATTATTGAGGTGCAGTATTGTCGCTGTTCTCCCTCGTAGTATTTTTTGGGGTTGTTTTCCCTGCCTTATTGAAGGTAGTCATTGTTATTTCCGTTCCTGCAGTACAGAATGATTTTATCATTTCAGTAACAAGAGCTATTCTTTCTTCGAGAAATTTTTTCTCTTCGCTGGTCCACCGGCCAAGAACATATTCAACCTGTCTTCCTTTACTGTACTCATTGCCTATTCCTATTCTTATCCTTGCATATTCATTTGTTGAAAGAACAGAGTTTATATGGGCCAGGCCGTTATGTCCTCCATCATTACCCTTTCGACGCATGCGTATACTTCCCAGGGGAAGGGCCAGGTCGTCCACAATTACAAGAAGGTTTTCAATAGCAATTTTTTCCCTGTTAAGCCAGTATCTTACAGCATTTCCACTGAGATTCATATAAGTTGATGGTTTAAGGAGGATCAGATCTCTGCCTTTATGCTTTACTCTGCATATAAAACCATAGCGTTTGTCTTCAAATGAAGCATGGAATGATAAAGCAAAAGTGTCAAGAACGGTAAAACCAATATTATGACGTGTATCAGAATACTCGTCGCCAATATTTCCCAGGCCAATTATTAAATATTTCACACGTGTATTTAAATAATATTTTATTGGCCGTATGGAACTTACATGAATTGAATAATAATTACCTTTTGTTGGTTTCTGTTCATGTAAGTTTCATTGTGCCTGTATTAACAGGGAAAACCGGGATTATTTTCCGGATTCAGTCTATGATTTTTCTTTGGTATCTTTACCCTCTGCAGATTCAGCAGGAGTTTCACCTTCCCGAGCAGCTTCTCCTTCAGCTTCTTCTTCTCCTTCTGCTTTGACAGCCACACGTGATGTTGCAACAGTAACGACAGTTGTGATTTTCGGATCAAGTAATTCCAGTTTATCAAAAGCCAGATCACCGACTTTGATGGAATGATTGATTTTCAGATTGGTAACATCAACAGTGAGTTCTTCAGGCAGATCCTCGACCAGCCCTTTCACTTTAAGGTGTCTTTTTTTCGCAATAAGTTTTCCTCCTGCCTTAACACCGGCTGAATCGCCTGTTATGTTCACAGGAATTCTCATCACTACGGGTTTACCATCAATTACTTTTATGAAGTCTGCATGTATAAGTTTATCTGTTACAGGATGGAATTGTGTATCCTGAAGGATAGTTTTATAATCCTGACCATCAATTTTCAGTTTCACCAGATGTGCTTCATGTGTGTAGATAAGCTTCTGGAAGCTTATCTCATGAGCATAGAAATGGATATTTTGATCCTTGTCATATATTACACACGGAACATTTCCGTCTTTTCTGATACGTTTGCTGCTTTTCTTTCCAAGATCTTTCCGTAAAGAAGCCTTGATTTCTATTGTTTTCATTTACATGGTATTATTGTGCTACTAAAAGTCATCTCCCGATGGCTTCTCATTACACGTTAGACATTTTTTGAAAATTGGTGTGCAAATATATTATAAAGGGATCAGAATACAAAATTTACACTGATGGAACTGTTATTGGTAACGGCCTTTATTGTTTTTGCAAAAATATCGGCTATAGAAAGAACTTTGATTTTTTCTGAATGTTGCCGGAGTGGTACTGAGTCGGTGACAACCAGCTCTTCTATTGCTGAATTATTTATTCTTTCAACGGCATTGCCTGATAGTATGGGGTGTGTTGCAAAGGCTCTTATGCTTTTGGCTCCTTTTTCCTTCATCATATCTGCAGCCAGTACCAGCGTGCCGGCAGTATCCACCATATCATCAATAATAACTACATTCCGGTCTTTCACCTCACCGATGATCGACATTTCTTCTACAACATTGGGCTTTTTCCTGAGTTTATAACAGAGAACTATTTCAGTCTGGAGATGGCGGGCATAAGCGTTGGCTCTTTTGGAACCACCCATGTCCGGAGCTGATATGGTCAGATCCTCAAGTTTGAGGTTTTCAATGTATGGGGCAAATATTGCTGAACCAAAAAGGTGATCAACGGGTACATTAAAGAAACCCTGTATCTGGTCGGCATGCAGGTCCATGGTTATCACTCTGTCAACACCAGCGGTACTCAGCAGGTCGGCTGACAGTTTTGATCCTATCGATACCCGTGGCCGGTCTTTCCTGTCCTGGCGGGCAAAACCGTAATAAGGAATTACCGCAATCACTTTATAGGCTGAAGCCCTTTTGGCTGCATCGATCATAAGCAGAAGTTCAAACAGATTATCGGCAGGAGGATTGGTCGACTGAACTATAAAAACCATATTGCCTCTTACCGATTCATCAAAGCATGGTTGAAATTCACCGTCACTGAAATTGGTAACTGAACTTCTGCCAACTTCAATACCAAGTTTGCCTGCTATCTTTTCTGCCAGTTGCCGTGATGCCCTGCAGGAAAAAAGTTTCATTGGTGCTATTCCATACATGGATAGTGTGGATTGATTAGATGATCAACAATAGTGCTTACAAAATTAATTATTCCTGACAATATCAGACAGATTTTGAAAAATTGTTGATAGATTCTTCAATGAATTCCAGAATTTCTTCTCGCCCAGTACGTTTAACTGTTGAAGAAATAAATGTCTGAGGCAGACTTTCCCATACATTAAGCATTATTCTGTCATAATCCTTAACCGCTTTATCCAGGGCACTTCGGCTTATCTTGTCACTTTTGGTGAAAACCCTGGCAAAAGGAACTCTGTTAATGTCAAGGAATTCCATAAAATCCAGGTCGGATCTTTGGGGCTTATGTCTCGAATCAATAAGGACGAAGAGACATAAAAGGGTCTCTCTTTTCAAAATATAATTTCTTACATTTCCCGACCATGATTCTCTCAGTTTTACCGGTACTTTTGCATAACCATAACCGGGCAGATCAACAAGAAACCAGTTTTTGTTAATGAGATAATGGTTGATGGTTCTTGTCTTACCGGGTTCTCCTGATATTCTTGCAAGTTTAGACCATCCTGTCAGCATATTTATAAGAGATGATTTCCCTACATTTGACCTGCCGATAAATCCGAATTCAGGCAGTCGGGCAGGGGGGCATTGTTGAAGGGTAGAGCTGCTTTTTTCAAAGGTAGCTGAACGGATAATCATAATCCTGCCTATTTGAGATCATTATATGGCAGATCGATCTCTTTATATATGAAATGCCTGTTTCTGAAAGGAGTCACCATTTCTGCCACGATCCCTATCTGATTCTGCCCCGGAGTGTCAGATTTTTTGAGGTCCAGATGAGCTTTCCCCTTTACAGTATTGAGAGGACTGAGCAATGTAGTGTCTATAATATCGTTCCGTATCTCTCCCCGATAGAATTTAACATTTATATTTCCGTCAGATAATTCAAGTCCTATACTGTAAAGTCCTCTGGAATCATATTCGTCTGTTGTATTGACAATAATTTCAGGATAATCCTTGTAGAGGTTGCCGTCGCCGAGATATTCTTCTATATAAGTGGTTCGCCGTCCTTTGTTGAAACCTAGTTTGGCTCTTAGTTTGCCTGTCCGGTAATACTGTATCTGGATCCCGTGTATTGTGTCATTTACATAAGGAGTCTTTCGGAAAAGCTGCCCTTCCCTGAAATAATAATGGCTGGTGTCCTGTCTTAATCCGTTTTCATACCAGAATGTCTGGTATAATTCTCCGGTCTGGTAAAATGTTTTTGTCAACCCTTCCCGGATACCATTTTTGAATGTTACTTCTTTTACTACCAGATTATTGCTTCCGGCATATTGTTTTATGCCTGTAAATCCAGTGTCAGGAACCATTACAGTATCAATTTCAGTGATTGCAGGTTTGTTTGAACCACCCTTCCCTGAGCAGGCTGCCAGGGTTACTATCAGGATGATGGTGATTGTTGCTGGAAAGATTTTCATATTAGTTTATAGTATTTTGGTTTTGTGTATTTCCTTTTATGAATACTTCAAGAAGAGTCGCTTCAGGACAGGGTTCAAGTGTGATATCATTTATCATCGCAGGCAGGAGGACTGTCTCTCCCTTTATCACAAACTCAGACTGGTCATCCCATAGTATCCTGAAAGCTCCTTCCGTACAAATAAAAATTACAAATGAATCCAGTGGATAATAATCCTTACTAATAAGTTCATTAAAATTAATAATATTTGTTGTAAAAAACTCACAATCAACGAGGTTTTCTGTCTTGTTTTCTACAGGAACAACCGAAATTTTATTTTTCCCCGCAGCTGTGTAGTCAATAACGTCAAGGGCCAGATCTGTATGCAGTTCTCTTGGCTTACCGTCAAACCCTTTCCTGTTCCAGTCGAATATTCTGTAGGTGATATCGGATGTCTGCTGTATTTCAACAAGAACATTCCCTGCACCTATTGAATGTATGCGGCCTGCTGGTGTAAAAAAAACATCGCCCGGATAAGAGTTTTCCACATTTAATATATCTGCAGGATTACCTGAATCAAGAGCTGCCACAAATACCTCCCTGCTGCATGCCTCACTGAATCCGGTATATATCCTGGAATTCTTTTCACTTTCAAGAATATACCACATCTCTGTTTTGCCGTAAGCCTTATGTTTTTCCTTCGCTTGTTTGTTGTCGGGATGTACCTGTATTGAAAGATCTTCTTTTGCCTCGATAAGCTTTATCAGTAATGGAAATTCCACACCAAACCTGTCGTAAACAGCATCACCTGTTATATCTCCCATATATACTTCGATCAGTTCTTCCAGATTGTTACCCGCAAGGAAACCATTGCTTACTACTGAGATATTACCACTTAAAGCAGAAATTTCCCAACTTTCGCCATACTTAAGTTGAGGATCAGCTTTTTTATTGTAATGGGCGACCAGAGAAGTTCCCCCCCAGATCTTTTCTTTTAAAATATTTTCAAACTTAAGCGGGTACAGCTCTGACATTATACAATATGTTTAAGGTCTGCCGGCAGGCGGAGAATAATTATTAAAATGGTAATCTGTTGTTATTTGAACTTTTACTGCTACAAATTTACATATTAATGATGAAACTAATCACCCGGCCATATCTAACAGAGCTTCAGCAACCTCATCAGGTTTGTCTGAATGAAGCCAATGGCCGGCATTTTTAACTGTCCTGATCACTGCATCCGGAAAGATCCTGATAATATCCTGAAAATCATCCTCAGGAAGGTACGAAGATTTTTCACCCTTTAGAAATATGATAGGGAATCCTGTCAACCCGGGGAAATATCCTGACGGACGGGGCAAACCGTCCATTATGTTGTCAATATTAGCGAGGAGTGCAGGAATGTTTAATTTCCATCCAAAAACATTTCCTTCTTTACGTTGCAGATTTTTCATCAGAAATTTTCTGATCTTATCAGAGGGAATATCCTGTGACAATCGTTTTTCAATTGTATGTCTGGAAGTGATTCCTGAAAGGTCAAGTCCATTCAGAATATTCAGGATGTTGAGATGGAAGATGTATTCAGCATTGTTATTTTTCAGTGCTTTAAAGGGAGATATGTCAGCAATAAGCAGTCCCGCAAGTTTGCCCGGGTTTTCGACAGCGAATAAAGCTGCCACTTTCCCCCCCATGCTGTGGCCTGCCAGATAAAACTTACCTTCTATGTGATCATTTGAGAATTCAAGTAAGTCTTTTACCATGGCCTTATAGTCATTAGCAGGGTTGTGTGGTGATAGTCCATGATTCCTCTGGTCCGGCAGATAAACAGTATATCTGTGGCTTATCTTCTTTGCCATCGGGATCCAGTTATCTGAAGAGCCGTATAAGCCGTGAAGTATTATAAGTGGTGGACCCTGACCATATTTCCTGTAAAATAATTCCATTCTCAGTTATGTAGTCAGTTGTCTTTTGTAGAGCTGTATAGTGTTTTCCAGACCCAGGTAAAGAGCGTCTGATATTAGCGCATGCCCTATTGATACTTCCATAAGCCATGGGATATTCCTATGGAAGTAGTTCAGATTATCGAGGTTAAGATCATGGCCTGCATTAAGTTCCAGTCCTGTCTCTCTTGCTATTTCAGCTGCCTTTATAAAGGGAGCTATTGCTTCAGCAGCATTATGGCTGAAGCCGTTGGCATAAGGTTCAGTGTATAATTCGACACGGTCAGCGCCCGTAACAGCAGCGTTCTCAATGTTTACTGCTTTTGTGTCAACAAAAAGAGAAGTCCTGATACCGGCTTTTTTAAAAGTAGATACTACGTCTGTAAGAAATGACCTGTTCCTGACAGTATCCCATCCGGCATTTGAGGTAATTGCATCGTGTCTGTCGGGAACCAGCGTTACCTGGTCAGGCCTGACAGACAGAACCAGATTGATAAAACTGTCGGAGGGGTTGCCTTCAATGTTAAATTCAGTTGTGATTATAGATTTGATCTCTTTCACATCTTTATATCTTATATGCCTTTCATCGGGACGGGGATGCACGGTTATACCATCGGCCCCATACAGCTGGCAGTTTACTGCAGCATTAAGAACATCCGGAATATTACCCCCTCTTGCATTTCTTAGTGTTGCTATTTTATTTATGTTTACACTTAACTTTGTCATCGCTTAAATTATATTGAGGACACAAAATTAATATAACTCTCTTTTTTTTACTATTTTAGTTGAAAATTAATATTTATGACTGCAAATGATCTGATATCTCAGGTTATACCTTCTCTTAAAACATCCGATACAGGGCAGACAGCTCTTAACTGGATGGAAATATTCAGGATATCACATCTGCCTATAGTTAATAATCAGGACTTTCTGGGGCTTATCTCGGATAATGACATATATGATATGAATAAGCCTGAAGAACCTATTGGTAATCATGAACTGACTCTTCTTAAGCCTTATGTAACAGATAATCAGCATCTTTTTGAAGTGGTGGGTCTTGCAGCCAGGCTTAAGCTGTCAGTTGTTCCTGTACTGGATAACCGTAATCACTACAAGGGGGTGGTCACTACAAGTGATCTTGTCCAGCATATAGCCGGAATATCATCCATGGATCAGCCGGGAGGGATAATTGTTCTTGAGATGGTTGAAAGGGATTATTCACTCAGTCAGATAGCTCAGATAGTGGAGAGTAACAATATCAAGGTTTTGAGTATGTACATCACATCACCGCCTGATTCTACGAGGCTCGAGGTTACATTGAAGGTCAACACCACAGATCTGCTTTCTGTTATCAGAACTTTTGAAAGGTATAACTATGATGTAAAAACCTGGGTTAGTACAAATGATTCTATTGATCAGTTTTATTCAGAACGCTTTGATCTTCTGATGAAATACCTTAATATGTAAAAGGTTATGTTGCAAAGTGTTGCCATATTCAGTAAAGATACCAATATCAGGACGAAAGATGCCGTCCAGAAACTTATTGATGAATTCAGCGCAAGAGGAATAGTTGTTCAGCTCTTTCAGCGATCCGGTGAAAAGAATCATCCCTACAGTGGTAGTACTCTTGTTTTTATTAAAGACATTAAATCCATATTATCACATTTGCCTGATATGATTTTCAGTGTGGGAGGTGATGGTACTTTCCTTGAGACTGTTCTCAGGGTGAAGGAAACGGGTGTTCCCGTTGCAGGTGTTAATACCGGGAGGATGGGTTTCCTTGCCAATATTCCAAATGAAGATCTGGATTTATCCGTTGATCTGTTGTGTAAGGGTAGTTATGAAATAGTTGAACGTTCAATGCTGGAAATACAAAGGCCTGCCGGATTGTTTGAAGGTGATGCTGCTTCGGCTTTGAATGAGATAACTATCCAGAAAGCCAGTATGAGTATGATAACCATTCATGTCTATGTGAATGATGATTTTTTAAATACTTACTGGGCTGACGGATTGATAGTATCCACTGCTACAGGGTCAACAGCTTATAATCTGAGTGTTGGAGGGCCTATTCTTTCTCCCGAAGATGAAAGTATTATCATTTCTCCCATATCACCACATAACCTTACTATCAGGCCTATCGTTCTTTCGGGAGAAAGCCGGCTCAGGATGATACTGGAAGCCAGGGCAGATGAATTCCTTGCTACCTGCGATTTCAGATACAGGAAACTTCCTTTAGGTGAAGAAATACATATAGTGAGAAGTGATATCAGGCTGAAGACTGTGATGCTCAAGGGAAGAGGCTTTTACAGTACTTTACGTAACAGGTTGATGTGGGGTGCGGATAAAAGAAACTAAAAAGCATCTGACAGGAATCACATATGGTATATTTGACTATTAATCTATATATTATTACTAATTTTGTATATTAATCTTACTTGCTCTAAAAATTAGATTCTTATATTTGTAACAGCAATAAAAAAAGCATAAAATGAAAAGAACCCTTCTTGTTGTTTTAATATCCTGCCTGGTTGTCCCTTTTTCTTATGGTCAGTTATGGAAGATGAGAAGATGGGAACTGGTGGGTGGTGCAGGCCCTTCTTTTTTCTTTGGGGATGTGGGAGGTTATTCCCGTACGGATAATTTACTGGGTTTTCGTGACATTACTTATCTGCAGACACGTTATAATATTAACGGAAACCTGAAGTACAGGGCCACAAGGGTGATGAATCTAAGGCTCAGTTTCACGTATGCTATTTTCAATGCCACTGATATCCGGGGATCAAATGAAAACAGGGAATACCAATCCATGACATCTCTTTTCGAACCTTCTTTTATCGGAGAGTATTATTTCATAAAGAACAGGGCTGAGATGAGCTATCTTTTTTTAAAGGGCCGCAGAAGCTTTTTTTCGCAGATAATGCGCTCACTTGACTTTTATGCTTTTACAGGTATCGGGGGAGCAGCCTATACTGTTAAACCTAATGATGCTCTTCTGGACAGAGATATGCCTACAGAAGGATTTGCTGCCATTATACCTGTAGGAATAGGGACCACCCTTATATACAATCCCAATATCAATTTCGGGGTAGAACTGGGTGGAAGATATGCATTGTCTGATTATCTTGACGGATATACTTCACAATTTTCCAAGGCAAATGACGTTTATTATTTTTTAAACTTTACTTTGACATACAAACTGAAGACGGGCCCAAGGGGCTGGCCATCTTTCAGATAATAATGAACGGGGTCATTTTTAATGAAACGATTACCTTGGATTATCTTTCTAATAGGCATTTTCACTTCCGCTGCAGGGCAGCGTAGTGCGGATTATGGTATTATAGGCGGAATATCATCATACCTCGGAGATATCAATCCAAACAAACTTCTCTATTCCCCTCAGCCGGCCGGCGGAGTTTTTTACAGATATAATCTCCATCCTCGGCAGTCACTGAGGGCTAATATACTTTACGGAGGGATAAGAGGCAGTGACCTTGATTTCAATAACAGCTTCCAGCAATCCAGAGCAGAATCTTTTTCAGCTACAATAGGAGAAGTAGCTTTGCAGTTTGAATTCAATTTCTTACCATATACCACCCTGGGCAAAATCTGGGATTTCACGCCCTATATTGCTGCAGGAGCCGGTGTGGCATTTATTAATTCTGAATATTCTTCCATTGAACCGGTAATCCCGTTTTCATTTGGTTTTAAGGTAAATATCCATAAAAATATGGGTCTTGAGGCAGAATATGGATTTCGTAAATCTTTTTATGATAACTTTGACGGGCTTAACGATATGGTATCTCCGTCAGATTACGGATTGATTCATAACAATGACTGGTATTCATTTATGGGTCTGGCATTCACCTGGAAGATATTTAACAGAATGACAGGTTGTCCTACCTATAATGATGTAGATGGTAAAAGAAAACGGTAGAATATGTCATTAATAAAGGAAATTAATAAATCACAGCTTCCACGGCATATTGCAATAATCATGGATGGGAATGGCAGATGGGCTCTCAGACATGGTAAGGACAGGATATTCGGGCACCACCAGGGGGTGAAATCAGTAAGAGTGATAATTGAAACTGCAGCTGAATTTGGAATAAGCTACCTGACTCTTTATGCTTTTTCCACTGAAAACTGGGAAAGACCTGATGAAGAAGTTGCAGCATTAATGGGACTAATGGTTCAGTCACTTAATGATGAAACCGATACCCTTCTGAAGAATAACATCAGGCTCTCAGCAATAGGAGATATTGACAGGCTTGATGAAGATGTAAAGAAAAGATTATCCGAGACTATCCAGGTAACATCGGTTTCAACAGGCCTTAATCTTGTTGTGGCTCTTAGCTACAGTTCACGCTGGGAAATAATAAAGGCCGTAAAACAAATAGCCGGTGAAGTGGCAAGCGGTAATCTGGCGGTAAACACAATTGATCAATCCCTCTTTGATCATTACCTGTCAACAAAAGAGTTACCCGATCCTGATCTGTTGATAAGGACAAGTGGTGAATTGAGATTAAGTAATTTCCTTCTTTGGCAATTGGCTTACAGTGAGTTGTATTTTACAGAAATACTTTGGCCTGATTTTGGTAAGGAGGATTTTTATAAGGCAATTATTGAATATCAGAAAAGAGAAAGACGGTTTGGCAAAACAAGCGAACAGATATCTGAGAAAAAGTGTAATGATGGAGAGAAATCATTTTAAAAAGATTATTGCGGGGTTGTTAATGATTGTGACTTGTATTCCTCTGTTTTCTCAGGAGAAAGCAGAGATTTTAGATTATTCAAGATCAGATATATATGTTTTGGGAGGTATTACCATTTCAGGGATCAGATTCCTTGATCTTAACGCTCTGGTGGGCTTGTCAGGACTGAAAGAGGGACAGGAAATGAGAATACCCGGAGAAACTATTTCCAATGCCGCCAAGAAACTATGGAATCAGGGTCTGTTTTCTGATGTCAGGATCACGATTGACAGCCTGAAAGCAGATACAGCATTCCTCAATATTTATCTCCAGGAAAGACCAAGATTGTCATCTATCAGTTTCACAGGACTTAAGACTACAGAAATAGATGATATTACCGATAAAATCAATATGCCTATAGGATCACAGATAACTTCATATATTCTTGAAAATACCAGAAAGATCATAATTGATCATTTTGTGGAAAAAGGGTTCCTTAATACAACAGTTGATTTTATTCAGAAAGATGATCCCGCACAGCCAAATAATATGACCCTTACAGTAAATGTTGACAAGAAGGATAAAGTTAAGATAGAGGAGATAACCTTCAGGGGGAATGAATATTTTGATGAGAAGAAACTCCGGCGCCAGATGAAAGATACGAAACAGAGGGATCTCAATATATTCAAACCATCAAAGTACATTGGGGAAAAATATGAAGAGGATAAGAAAAATCTTATCACTTTTTATAATGATAACGGATTCAGGGACTTTGAGATCGTTTCCGATTCAATGTACTGGATATCCGAGGACCGGGTTGGTATTCAGATTACTGTTGATGAAGGCAATCAGTATTTCCTCAGGGATGTTGAATGGGTGGGCAACAGTGTGTACAGGAAAGAGGATCTTGAAAGGGTTTTTAACATCACTAAGGGATCGGTTTATAACCAGACACTTATAAATGACAGGCTTACAGGAGCCAGTGGAGCAGAAGATGCTGTGAGTAATCTCTATCTCGACTATGGTTATCTGACCTCTCAGCTGACTCCCGTGGAGGCAAATATAGAAAACGATTCTATTGATCTTCAGATAAGAATATACGAAGGTGAACAGTCTTATATAAATGATATAATCATTACTGGTAATACAAGGACGAATGAGCATGTGCCACGACGTGAGCTCTATACTCTTCCCGGTGATCTTTTCAGTAAGTCGGATATAATGCGATCTATCCGCCAGCTTGGTGTTCTGGGCCATTTCGATCCCGAGAAGATCAATCCCATCCCACAGTCCGACATAACTACAGGAACAGTGGATCTGCTTTACCAGCTTGAAGAAAAGGCTAATGATCAGTTTGAGATATCAGGAGGCTGGGGAGCCGGAATGTTGGTCGGGACTGTCGGTGTCAGATTCAATAATTTCGCTATGCGTAATTTCTTTGATCTGAAAGAATGGAGGCCTTATCCTTCCGGAGACGGACAGTCTCTTAGTATAAGAGCACAATCGAACGGACGTTATTATCAGTCATATAACCTGTCATTCAGTGAACCATGGCTGGGAGGCAAGAAACCAAATTCATTTTCAGTATCGATGTACAGGTCGTTGATGAGTAACGGAGCAAAGAAAAGTTCTGACAGTTACCAGTCTATGGTCATCAGCGGAGCTGCTTTGGGCCTGGGCAAAAGGCTGGAATGGCCCGACGATTACTTCTCCTTATACGGAGAATTGAATTATCAGCGCTACGATCTGAATGATTATAACTACTATCAGTTCCTTTTTGAAAAAGGGCAGTCCAATCTGCTGAGCTTTACAGGAAGGATATCCAGGTTCTCTGTAGGACCTAACCTTATCTATCCAAGAAGAGGATCATCCTTTACCTTATCCCTGCAGATAACACCTCCCTATACCGCCATTAGCGGAAAAAGGATGACTAACGTGTCTGATGAGATAAAATATAAATGGATAGAATTTCATAAATGGGTCTTTAAATCGGAAAGTTATTTTCCTCTTGAACGCAACGAAAAGCTTATTTTAAGTGCACGCTTTGGATTCGGTTATCTGGGACATTACAACAAGGATATAGGACCTTCTCCCTTTGAGAATTTCTATATAGGAGGTGATGGTATGACCGGATATAGTTTTTACGGACGTGAGGTTATTGCCCTCAGAGGATATACTAACGGATCTCTTACTCCGGTAGATCCCGAATCAAACGCTCCTGCTGGTAATGTCTATTCAAAGATCACTTTTGAACTCAGATACCCCGTGTCTCTTAATAATCAGGCAACAATATACGGTCTCGTATTTCTGGAAGCAGGAAGGGCATGGAAGGATATCAGGGATTATAATCCTTTCAGAATGAACAGGGCTGCCGGGGTAGGAATAAGAGCTAATCTGCCTATGTTCGGACTCCTTGGTGTAGACTGGGGTTATGGCTTTGATGATGTCCCCACAAATAAGACCGATGCCAATAAAGGACAAATTCATTTTGTGATAGGTCAGCAGTTTTAATAGTTAGTTAAATTTAGAAATTATGAAAAAGTTAATAATAATAACAGGAATGTTAATTCTGACAGCCGCTGTAGCTACAGCTCAGAAATATGCGTTCGTAGATACTGAATATATCAGAAGGAATATACCCGCTTTCGAAACAGCACAACAGCAACTCGATAAACTCTCAGAACAATGGGAAAAAGAGATTGCTGACGGTTATGCGGCTATTGAACAGATGTATAAATCGTACCAGAATGAAGCTCCTTTGCTTTCACAGGATATGAAAATCCAAAGAGAAGAAGCTATTATCAACAGGGAAAAAGAAATAAAAGAACTTCAAAACAGATATTTCGGCATGGAAGGAGAACTCTTTAAGAAAAGGGAAGAACTGGTTAAACCTCTCCAGGATGAAATACTTAAGGCAATAAAAGACATTGCCGTGGAAGGCAGTTATGCAGTTATATTCGATTCTGCTTCAGGAGGTAACATACTCTTTGCCAATCCTAAATACGATATAAGTGACGAGGTTCTTGAAAGATTAGGTTATAATAATTAAATAATTACATTTGCATAATTTAATATACAGAATACAATGAAAAGGATAATAGGAATAGCTGCTCTGATCGTTTTCGGTGTTTGTACAGTCGGAGCGCAGACTTTAAAATTCGGACATGTCAATAGTGAAGAACTTATCAGGATAATGCCGGAATTTGATACAGCCAGTGTTCAGCTGGAAAGTTTACAGACAGAACTTATCAATACACTTGAACTGATGTCGGTAGAGCTTAATAATAAAAGTGAACAGTATAATAAGGAAAGTGCCAATTTGACTGCCATTGTCAGACAGACAAAGGAACAGGAACTAATGGATCTGAACAGAAGGATACAGGAATTTCAGACAAATGCCCAGCAACAATTGCAGGATAAACAGTTAGAGCTTTTCAATCCGATTTATACAAAGGTTGATAATATTATTAAAGAGATAGGTAAAGAAAACGGGTTTATTTACGTTTTCGACATATCAAAAGGGTCATTACTCTATTTTGATGAATCCAGGAGTACAGATATTATGCCTCTTGCAAAAGCAAAACTTGGTATTAAGTAAAATACGAAACATAACAGACCGACCATCTGTCTGCTGGCGGATGGTCATTTTTTTAAATAATCGATGAAGTGAACGATCAGCCGGTTGGTATTTTTGATTCCGGTGTAGGCGGACTTACAGTAGCTCATGCAATAAAACAGCTTTTACCGGGAGAAAGCATCCTCTATTTTGGTGATACAGCTCACCTTCCTTATGGTGATAAATCGGCTGAATCAATAAAATCCTATTCCCGGCGTATAACAGAATTTCTTCTCAGCCATAATGCCAAAGTTGTTTTAGTGGCATGTAATTCAGCTTCAGCTTCTGCTTATGATACACTGAAGGAAGAATTTGGAGAAAAGGTTATCCTTATGGATGTTATCGACCCTGTTGTAACTTATCTTACTGAAAAAAAATTCACAAAAGTTGGGATAATTGGGACAAAAAGAACCATAGAATCACAGACATACGATACAAAAATAGGTCTTACATCCCCTGGCACAAAAGTTGTTTCAATGGCTACTCCCCTTCTGGTACCAATGATAGAGGAAGGATTTATTTTTGATGATATCAGTAATGCTATTCTCAGAGCTTACCTGTCAGATAATATTTTTCAGGGAATAGATGCACTCGTTCTGGGCTGTACTCATTACCCTATAATAAAAAACCAGATAAACCGGATATTTAATTTCAGTATCGAAGTGATTGATTCAGCCAGGATAGTGTCAGTGATGCTTCGTGATATACTTGAAGAAAATAAGCTTCTCAATAATTCAGGAAAAGTACAGGACTTGTTTTTTATTTCAGAATATACTCCTTTTTTTGGCAAAATTGCCGGAATGTTTTTTGAAGGAGAGATAAATCTGTCAAGGGCAGATATATGGAGTCACAAGGCCTGACGAGCATTCCTGCAACCAGTTTTTATAACTGTCAGGATGACTATGTTCACAAAACATGATCAAAATCATTTCCATTTGTTATAAAATTATATGTCTTTCAAACTTAAAAAGCTAATTTTGTTTATCTTAAACAGGTATAGGTATTAATTATCCGAATAGCATAAGACAGGTAAATCATGACCAGAAATTCAAAGGTTATAAAGAGGGAAGAGGTCGTAATCCGTTTTTCAGGCGATTCCGGAGATGGGATGCAGTTGACAGGGACGCTTTTTTCTGATACTGCAGCACTGACAGGTAACGATCTCGCAACATTTCCCGATTACCCGGCAGAGATAAGGGCTCCACAGGGGACTGTGGGCGGTGTGTCCGGTTTTCAGGTTCATCTTGGACATTCTGAAATACAAACACCCGGCGATTATGCCGATGTTCTGGTAGCCATGAACCCTGCAGCAATAAAGGCAAATGCCTGTTGGGTTAAACCCGGAGGGACAATCATCTATGATAAAGATAATTTTACTGAAAAGAATATAATAAAAGCCGGTTATCTGAAAGATCCTGTTGCCGAGGAAAAACTTGAGACCTATAACATTATTCCTGCTCCTATTTCTTCTATGGTCAGGGAAGCGCTTAAAAATTTTGGTCTTGATGCCAAATCTGTTCTCAGGACGAAGAATATGTTTGCTTTGGGAATGGTTTACTGGCTTTTTGACAGAAAGCTAAAGTATACAGAACAATATTTCGATCAGAAGTTTTCTGACAGGCCCGAGATATCGGAAGCCAATAAGGTGGCTCTCAGAAAGGGTTTTTACTATGCCGAGACAATACAGGCCCTCAATCCTGTCATCAGGATTGAGCCGGCAGCTATTGAGCCCGGTACTTACCGTAATATTTGCGGCAATGTAGCCACTGCCTGGGGTTTACTTGCTGCTGCCGAAAAAGCCCGATTGAAATTATTCATTGGCTCTTATCCGATCACTCCTGCCACAGGTATCCTCGAGGAACTGGCAGCAAGAAAAGATCTGGGTGTTATAAGTATGCAGGCAGAAGATGAGATATCAGGTATATGTTCTGCTCTTGGAGCAAGTTTTGCCGGACGACTGGCTGTTACTTCCACATCGGGTCCGGGCATGGCTCTTAAATCTGAGGCAATTGGTCTGGCCGTTATGGCAGAATTACCTGTGGTTATTGTAGACGTTCAGAGGGGTGGCCCTTCAACAGGTCTTCCCACCAAAACAGAGCAGGCAGATCTCATGCAGGCACTCTACGGAAGACACGGAGAATGTCCATTAGTAGTAATCGCTGCCAGTTCATCAGGTGATTGTTTCCATTTTGCTTTTGAAGCAGCCAGAATAGCCCTGGAACATATGACACCAGTTATTCTCCTTAGCGACAGCCTGCTTGCTAATGGCTCAGAACCCTGGAAAATACCAGCAATGAGCGAACTCCCTGAAATAAAGCCACCTTATGCAGATATGAATAAGATACCCTTTCTGCCCTATGAACGCGATGACAAAACATTTGTCAGAAACTGGGCAATTCCCGGGACACCAGGACTGGAACACAGAATAGGAGGTTTGGAGAAAACAATAAAGGGGACAGTATCATATATCCCGGAAAATCACGAATATATGGTGAAAACAAGAGATGCTAAAATAGCTGCAGTAGCAAACTTTATTCCTGGTATTGAGGTTATCGGGAAATATACAGGGGACTTACTTATTACCGGATGGGGAAGTTCCGGGCCTTACCTCAGAACGGCAGCGAATGAGTTACAGTCTGAAGGATATGAAGTAAGCTTCGCCCAGTTTAACTATATTAATCCTCTTCCCAAAAATGTAAGTACCATATTCAGCCGGTTCAAAAAAATAGCTGTCGGGGAACTTAACCTCGGTCAGTTTGCAGATTATCTGAGAATAAAACATCCCGGATTTTCTTACAATAGTATCAATAAGGTTAAGGGGATGCCCTTTACTATTAAAGAAATAAAGGAAAGTTGTATTAAAATACTGGAGGCTAAATAGTATGGAAGAAAAGATATCCAATAATCATACTATGAAAGATTTTAAAAGTGACCAGGAGGTAAGATGGTGCCCGGGTTGCGGAAATCATGCAGTGCTGAATGCTGTCCAAAAAGCACTGGCTCAAATGAATATTTTCAGGGAGAATTATGTGTTTGTCTCAGGAATAGGTTGTTCGTCCAGGTTCCCTTATTATATTAATACCTACGGTTTTCATGGAATTCATGGCAGGGCCGCAGCTATAGCCACAGGAATAAAAACAGCAAACCCGCAATTATCAGTGTGGACTATCACTGGAGACGGTGATGCTCTGGCTATAGGCGGGAATCATTTTATCCATGCTATACGCCGGAATGTAGACATTAATATCATATTGTTCAACAACGAAATATACGGACTTACCAAAGGGCAGTATTCACCTACTTCCGTCAGAGGTCTCGTTACAAAAACATCTCCTTTTGGCACTGTTGAGGAACCTTTTTCAGTGGGAGATCTGGTGATAGGAGCCAGAGGTAAATTCTTTGCCCGTACCATCGATACCATGGTTACACTGTCAACTGACATTTATGTGGAAGCTGAGAGACACCGTGGTACGTCAGTGGTGGAAGTACTTCAAAACTGTGTGATTTTCAATGATGGTGTACATGATAATATTGCAGGAAAAGATGTCAGGGCTGACCGTACTATTGTACTGAAACATGGTAAACCGATGGTTTTCGGAAAGAACAACGACAAGGGTCTTATTCTCGACGGATTAAAAATAAAGGTTGTAAGACTGGGAGAAAACAATATAACAGAAAAAGACCTTCTTGTTCATGATGCCACGGAACCAAACCCCGGGATCCATTATATGCTGTCTAATATGAAATATCCCGATTATCCTGTGGCTCTTGGAGTTATAAGGTCGGTGGAAGGACGTACCTATGATGCTGATATAGAAAAACAAATCTCTGATATTCAGAACAAATCCAGAATAAAGTGTATGGATGATCTGTTAATGAGTGGTTCAACATGGAAAATAAAGTGATTTTTTACTAACAGGTTTTTCTTAAAAAAAATATGGAAGAAAACGACCAGATAAGTCCCGAATATCACCGATTGATGCACGAGCAGCATGAACGTTTAAAAGAGCTGAGCTGTATCAATCAGACCACTTATATATTAAAAGAAGGGAAGCCTCTGGAAGAAACCCTTCAGCAGATAGTGCTGCTTTTGCCAGCAGCCTGGCAATATCCCAAATATACTGTAGCCAGGATAGTATATCTCGATAAAGCTTTTGAAACACCCGGTTTCCGTGAAACACGGTGGATGATGAGACAGGAATTCAGTACTATTGATAATGAAGACGGATGTATTGAAATATGTTATACCCGTGAATTTAACAAAGAAGAAGAAGGTCCTTTTCTTAAGGAAGAGAGAGATCTTATCCAGAATATCGCAGGGCTTATCACCGGTTATATAAACAGTGCAAAAGCCAGGGATATTATTCTGAGCAGACAGGTTTCCGTTGAAGAGGAGGAAGATTTGCGGGAAGTGTCAAGCAGAAAATTATTACAGAGATTTCTTGAGCGTCATAATGCAGAAAGAGATGTTTTTCACGATCTGCAGCCCTTCAAGGTTAAGGAAATACTGTTGGTTGCAAACCTGTACGATGCTTATTCCATTGAAGGTGAAGGCCGCTTTGCTGATCATATGCTGGGTGAGTATTACCAGCTGAGCCTTACATCTCTTCCAAGGGTGACAGGAGTGTCTAACGAGGAAGAAGCTTTTAACCGGTTGAAAGCCATGCATTATGACATGGTTATCATTATGGTGGGAGTACATAAGGAAGGGCCGGTTGAAATGTGTAAAAAGATAAAGGACAAATATCCTTACATGCCGGCTTTTATGCTGTTGAATAATCCTGCTCACGTTCCATGGATAAAGCAACAAAAAGAATCAGGGGTTCCAATAGATAATTATTTTGTGTGGACAGGAGAATCAAAAGTTTTCTTTGCCATGGTCAATCTTCTCGAAGACAGAGTGAATATTGATAATGATACAAAAAAAGGTTTGATAGGAGTGATACTCCTTGTTGAAGATTCCCCCGAATATTATTCAAGTTATCTGCCCATGCTCTATACTCTTGTTATGGAGCAAACCAGAAATCTTATTGAAGAGGTGTCTGCTGATGAATTGTTTAAAGTACTGAAACTGAAGACGCGTCCGAAAATAATACTGGCTTCCAATTATGAGGATGCCATAACCGTACTTAATAAATACGAAAATAATCTGCTGTGTGTGATTTCCGATATCCGTTTCCCAAGAAATGGGAAAATTGAAGAAACAGCAGGCTATGAACTCCTCAGGCATATTAAAGAGCTGATTCCTAATCTGCCTACAGTACTGCAATCCTCTGAACCTGAAAATGCAAAATATGCTTATTCGCTGAAATCAAATTTCATAAACAAGAATTCGGAGAGTCTGATGAAGGATTTGAAATCATTCATCAATTATTATCTTGGTTTTGGCCATTTTGTCTACCGTGATGACAAAGGACGTCAGATAGCTGTTGCCAAATCAATGAAAGAGTTTGAGGCATACCTTGAAACAGTGCCCGAAGATTCTCTTGAATATCATGCCCTGAGAAATCATTTTTCCCTGTGGCTTATGGCCAGAGGGGAAGTCAAGATAGCCAGACAGATCAATCCCCTCAGAGTCTCGGAATTTAAAAATCTCAGCGAACTGAGAGAATATCTGCTGAATCTTATCCGACAGAGACGACGTGAGATGAACAAAGGCCGGGTAATAAATTTTGAGGAATCAGCAATTATTGATGATACCAATGTGATAAGCCTTTCGAGTGGATCACTGGGAGGCAAAGGACGAGGTCTCGCCTTTATCAATACCCTGGTCAACAGCTTTGAGCTTGGTCGCCTGCTGCCCGGAATAAATATCAGAACTCCGGTTACTGCAATTATCGGTACCGATGAATTCGATATGTTCATGGAACGTAATCATCTGTGGGATGTTATTAAAAAAGAAAAAGATTATACAATACTCCAGGATTATTTTCTTCAGGCAAGGCTTAGTTATACTCTCGAAAAAGAACTCAGGATATATCTTAAACAAATACATAAACCAATAGCTGTAAGGTCGTCAAGTCTGTTTGAAGATTCAATGAATCAGCCTTTCTCGGGAGTTTTCGGGACCTACCTTCTGCCAAATAACCATCCGGATCCGGAGGTCAGGCTGCGACAGCTGTCAACAGCAGTAAAACTTGTTTTTTCATCCATATATTCAAAGAGTTCAAGAACATTTTTTGAGGCAATTAATTATAAAATTGAACTTGAGAAAATGGCTGTCGTAATCCAGGAGGTTGTCGGGAACCGGTTTGGAGATTATTTCTATCCTCATATCAGTGGTACTGCCCAGTCACATAATTTTTATCCTGTATCGCACATGACTCCTGAAGATGGTATAGCTGTAATGGCTGTGGGTCTGGGACATTATGTGGCAGAAGGGGAGAGGGCTTTCAGGTTTTCTCCTTCATATCCGAGGATGGATATAATATCACAGCAGGACATATATAAAAATTCACAGGTAAATTTTTATGCCGTTGACCTGAAAAATGAAGATCTGAATCTCCTGGACGGCGAAAAGGCAGGAATGGTTTCCCTTAATATAAGTGAAGCCGAGAAATATGGGACATTGAATCATGTAGCTTCAGTAATGGATATCGAAAACGACACCATTATACCAGGGCTTGACAGGGCTGGTCCCAGGGTGATCAATTTTGCGGACATCCTGAAATATGACTATATCCCCCTGTCATCCACATTGAAAACAGTGCTTGATGTAGTGGCTGAAGCTACAGCAAACCCGTCAGAGATAGAATTTGCTGTTGATCTGACAAAAGATGATACAGGGAAAGCTACATTTTATCTTCTTCAGATTAAGCCTCTTGTTGGTAGCGGAGCAGGATACAGTATTGACATGAATAGTATCAGTGAAGACAAAATGATATTGCGGGCCAACAAAAGTATGGGTAACGGGAAAATAGATAATATTACGGATCTTATATATGCAGATCCTGAAACATTTGACAATCTTTCTACTGCTGAAATGGCTGAGGAGATAGATAAACTGAATGATAAAATGCTCAGGGAAGACAGACATTATGTACTGATAGGTCCGGGCAGATGGGGAACGAGGGATAAATTCCTGGGAATACCTGTTTCATGGCCGCAGATATCAAATGCAAAGGTGATTGTGGAAGTGGAGATACCCGGGTTTTTTCTGGATGCATCACTTGGTTCACACTTTTTCCATAATGTAACCTCAATGCAGGTTGGATATTTTACTATCGACCAGATGACTAACGGAGGTTTCATAAAATGGGATAAAATAAAGAAACAGAGAATTGTTGAAAAAGGACGCTTTGTAAGTCATATCCGCTTTGATAAACCACTGGATATCCGTATGGATGGTAAAAAGGGTATGGCAGTAATCTTAAATGAACAAAATAAATAATGCCTTACGATCTGCTGGAATTGGAAGGAATATCTGATCTTCAGAAATATGATTTTGCGGATACATCTTTTAATCTGCTGATGCAGAAGAGAATCCGCCGTGTACTTATAATCTGCAGTAATTACGATTATTTTATGCTTGAAGAAGACGGCCGGATTGATGAACAGATTTTTAATGAATATGTTTCACTAAATCTGCGTTATCCTCCATATTTTGTTCAGACAGATAATGAAACAGATGCTTTCGGTGCACTGAGGGAAGATAATATAGATCTTGTTATTATAATGCTGAGTCACAAGGGAAGGGATATTTTTGCTCTCGCTAAAAGGATAAAGGAAAAATATCCAAGAATTCCCATTGTTGTCCTTACATATTTTACCCGTGAAGTCTCATTGCGTCTTGAAGGTGAAGACATGAGTGCTATTGATTATGTCTTCTGCTGGCTTGGAGAGGCATCCCTTATACTTGCAATAATCAAACTTATTGAAGATAATATGAATGCCGAACACGATATTGACACAGGTGTTCAGGCAATTATTCTGGTCGAAAATTCAATAAGATATATTTCATCATATCTCCCTGAGATATACCGGATAGTGTTGATGCAGTCACTTGACTTTCAGCGTGAAGCGCTAAATGAGCAGCAGCGTATGCTGAAGATGAGAGGGCGTCCCAAGATCCTTCTTGCAAAAAACTTCAATGATGCTGTCGATTTGTACAGGAAATATAAATACAATGTACTGGGCGTTATCTCCGATATAAGTTACAAAAGAGACGATGTACAGGATGAGAATGCAGGATTTGAGCTATGCGAAATGATAATGGCGGAAGATGACCAGGTCCCGATCCTGCTCCAGTCGTCAAATCTTAAACATAAAAAGAGAGCCGAGGAAGCAGGTGCGGCATTCATACATAAATATTCCAGATCCTTATCCCTGGAACTGCGTAATTTTATTATCCAGTATCTTGCTTTTGGGCCTTTTGTATTCAGAAATCCTGAAACAATGGAACCCATCACCATGGCTACCGACCTGCAAAGTCTTCAACAGAAGCTTCTTACAATACCTGACAACTGTCTTGAGTTCCATGCTTCACACAATCATTTTTCCAAATGGCTTAATGCCCGTGCTCTTTTCCCTGTCGCCCAGATGTTCAAGTATATAAGAAAAGAAGATTTTGCATCGCTGGATGAAATGCGGCGTTTCCTTTATGTTGCCATTTCAAGTTACAGGCTGGGTAAAGGCAGAGGAATAATAGCCAAATTCGACAAAACCAGCTTTGACGAGTATCAGATATTTTCACGTATTGGAGAAGGATCAATCGGAGGAAAGGCAAGAGGTCTTGCATTTATTAACAGGATTATTAAGAGCCAGAGTCTGTTTAATAAGTTCCCCGGCGTACTTATAACTATTCCCCGTACTGTTGTACTGGGGACAGATATCTTTGATGAATTCATGGAGAACAATAATCTCTACCATGTAGCATCTTCCGATCTGTCCGATGAGGAAATATTACAGAAATTCCTTGCAGCGGAACTTCCGGGAAGAGTGTATCAGGATTTTTATGCATATTTTGCCGTATCCAAAAATCATCCCATTGCAGTGAGATCTTCCAGTAAGCTTGAAGATTCACATTATCAACCTTTTGCAGGAGTGTATTCGACATATATGATACCCCGGCTGGAAGATAACAAGCTTATGGTTAAAGTGCTGTCGGATGCAATAAAGGAAGTATATGCCTCAGTTTACTATAAGGCAAGTAAGGCATATATGACAGCTACTTCCAATGTCCTTGACGAAGAGAAAATGGGTATTATTCTTCAGGAGGTATGCGGAAACAGACATGGCAATATATTTTATCCGACATTCTCAGGAGTTGCACGCTCAATAAACTATTATCCCATAGGTTCGGAAAAAGCTGAAGATGGTATAGCCAATGTGGCTTTTGGACTTGGGAAACTGATCGTTGAAGGTGGGATGTCATTGAGATTCTGTCCGAAAATTCCAAAAAAAATACTGCAGTTATCTTCTCCCGAAACAGCATTACGCGATACTCAGAAAGTGTTCCGTGCACTCGATCTGAATATTGATAGTTTTGTTCCATCAACAGACGATGGAATAAATATTCCGGTTATAGATATAAAGGATGCCGGTAATGATAAAGCCATGAAGCTTCTTGCCTCCACTTATGACAGGACAAACAATATACTGCGTGACGGAACAGGACAATCAGGGCAGAGAGTGATCTCTTTTGCAGGAGTGCTGCAGCATAAAGCTTTCCCTCTTTCGGAGATACTCGTTACTCTGCTTGAACTGGGGCAGAAAGAGATGAATAATCCCATAGAGATTGAATTTGCAGTTAATCTGGAGACAGCTCCGGGCACCCCGAAAGTATTTAATTTCCTGCAGATAAGACCTGTTGTACAAGCAGATATGATTCGCAGTGTTGATATCGACAAGGTCAGATCAGAAGATTGTATCCTTCTTTCCGAATCAGCCCTTGGTAACGGAGCCTTTAAAGGGATAAACGATGTGGTTTATGTAAAACCGGATTCTTTTAATCCGGCAGATACGAAGAATATTGCTGTCATTATTGACAACCTTAATACCTCTTTTGTCAATAATGGTATTGGTTATGTGCTTATAGGTCCTGGCAGATGGGGATCTGCTGACCCCTGGCTTGGGATCCCTGTCAAGTGGGTGCATATATCTGCTGCCCGTATCATCATTGAGTCAGGACTGGCTAATTACCGTATTGACCCCAGTCAGGGCACTCATTTTTTCCAGAATCTTACATCCTTCGGTGTAGGTTATATGACTTTGAATCCCTATATAAATGATGGTTTCTATGATGTAAGTTATCTCGATAATATGCCTGCGGTATATGAAGATACATTCATCCGGCATGTGAGATTTAATAAACCCCTTGAAATCATTATAGATGGGAGAAAACATAAAGGGGTTATAATAAAACCATCTTAGACAGGGACACTTCCTACGGAAACATCACTGTTTATTTTTCTTATCAGTCCCTGTAACACTGAGCCGGGTCCTGCTTCTGTGAAAGATGTTGCTCCGTCTCTGATCATATTGATCACACTCTGTGTCCATAGAACCGGAGAAGTAAGCTGTGTTCGCAGATTCTGTTTAATAAGCTCAGGATCGTCTGAGGGCCTGGCTGTAGCATTTTGATATACAGGGCAAAAAGGCTTTCTGAAAGTTGTGGAACTGATGGCAGTATCCAGTTCTTTTCCGGCCGGTTCCATCAGAGGTGAGTGAAAGGCGCCTCCCACAGATAGTTTGATGATTCTTTTAATTCCCTGGGCTTTGAGGCTCTCCATAGCCATATCAATGCCCTTCAGTGTGCCGGATATTACTATCTGTCCGGGGCTGTTGTAATTAGCAGGTATAACAAGTTCATTTATCTCAGAACAGATTTTTTCAACGAGATTATCATCAGCACCAATCACTGCTGCCATAGCTGAAGGATTCTCTTCACATGCTTTTTGCATGGCTACTGCTCTTTTTGAAACAAGGATAAGCCCTTCTTCAAAAAGAAGTGTTTCGTTGGCTACCAGTGCAGAGAACTCACCCAGAGAATGTCCGGCAACCATATCCGGTCGGCTGTCAGTGACAGCAAGAGAAGCAAGGATAGTTGAATACAAAAAAACTGCAGGCTGCGTTACTTTTGTCTGCTTAAGCTCTTCTTCCGTCCCTGAAAACATAATATCCGTTATTCCAAATCCCAGGATGTCATCCGCCTTTTTGAACATAGCCCTGGCAGCAGGATATTTATCGTAAAGATCTTTTCCCATACCCGGATACTGAGCTCCCTGTCCGGGGAAAACATAAGCCTTCATATTAATGTAATTTTGAGCCTATAAGATGAATAAACTCTTCTCTTGTATTCAAATTTTTAAGAAAGATGCCGGTGAAAGCTGAAGTGGTTGTTACAGAGTTTTGTTTTTGTACTCCCCGTATCTGCATACACATATGCTGTGCCTCAATGACAACGGCAACACCCATAGGATGGAGACATTCTTCTATACAATCCCTTATCTGGGTTGTCAGTCTTTCCTGTACCTGAAGCCTGCGGCTGAAAGCTTCCACAACACGCGCTATCTTACTTAAACCGGTAATATGTCCGTTCGGGATGTATGCAACATGTGCTTTGCCAAAAAATGGCAGCATGTGATGTTCACACATCGAATAGATATCTATGTCTTTTACCAGAACCATCTGGCTGTATGCTTCCGTGAATTTGGCTGAATTGATAATCTCACACGGATCCAATGAGTAACCCTTGGTAAGAAAAAGAATGGCCTTGGCAACTCTTTCGGGAGTCTTGATGAGTCCTTCGCGGTCAGGATCCTCCCCAATTAAATCCAGAACACGGTGATAAACAGATGACAATTCTTTCACACTTTCTTTATCCCATTTTTCTATATTACTGTAGCCATTGCGCAGGCTTTGTTCTGTCCCTTTTTTCTTTTCTTTCTTGTTAACCATAATATTCAACTGAATTATTTTCTGTTTCTTTTACCCTGATACAATGCAATGATGCCCCTTCTTTTTCAACAGGTCCTTTAAGCTCATCCCAGATGGCTGCGACAAGGTTTTCTGTAGTAGCTATTTTACCTTTCATGAAATCTACCTCAAGATTCATATTTTTATGATCGAGCTTGTTGATTACATTTTTGTGAATGATCTCCTTCAAAATATCCATTTTTATTACACATCCATGATCCTCAGATATTTCTCCTTTAACCGTTACGAATAATTCGTAATTATGTCCATGCCAGTGAGGATTTGAACATTTCCCAAAAATTTTCAGATTCTGTTCATCTTTCCATTCTTGTCTGTATATTCTGTGCGCTGCACTGAATCTTTCTCTCCGGGTAAGATAGATCATAAAGCACTACTTTTATTACTGCAATATTAGCCAATAAAAATAAGGATTTATACTCTTTCTATGATATATTTACATCATTAAAAGGACATGAACATTTTGTAAGGTTTCTGTTTTTGATACCTTTTACAGGGAAATATTATGACTGAAATGTATTTAAAGTGAAGAAAATATTATTTGTAGCTGCTACTGCCGATGAGGCTGATATTGTAAAAAAAATCCCCTCACTCAGAAGCTCCTGGGATGGCTTTTATCTCGGGGATTCAGTAATAAATACCCTGGTGACAGGTGTCGGCTCCGTCGCTACATCGTGGTCCCTGACCAAATGGTTTTGTTCCAATGATACTCCTGATCTGGTCATAAATATAGGTATAGCCGGCAGCTTTAACAGAGATATCCCGATAGGTGCAGTAGTTGTTCCGGTATCAGACTGTTTTGCCGATGCAGGGATAGAATCGGAAGACAGGTTTTTTACCCTTGCAGAAGCCGGTTTACAGAAATCTGACAGCTTCCCTTTCAAAGACGGAAAGATTTTATTTAACAGTGAATACATAGACAAGATTCCCGGATCCCTGAGGAAAGTTAAAGCTGTTACGGTCAATATGGCAACAGGTTCAGTGCCCACAGCGGCAAAGATACAGGAGAGATATAAAGCCGATATTGAATCAATGGAAGGAGCAGCTTTTGCTTTTGTCTGCAGTAGTGAAAAAGTTAATTTTATGGCACTGAGATCCATCTCAAATTATGTTGGACCAAGGCAGAAAGAGAAATGGGATATTGGTCTGGCTTTGGAAAATCTGTCGGAGACAATTAAATCCTTTCTTTCAGTATTATCCTGACATTATGAAACTGACACTTGGTTTTTCTCCCTGTCCTAATGACACTTTCATCTTTGATGCAATGGTTCATTACAAAACAGCCACTGAAGGTATTGAATTCGAATACATTCTTGCCGATGTTGAGGAACTGAACAGGAAAGCTTTTAAGGGAGAACTGGATATTACAAAACTAAGCTGTTTTGCTTATGCTTATGCCTCTGCCCGCTATCTGATAATGGATTCGGGCAGTGCTCTGGGACGTGGGAACGGACCTCTTCTCATAAGTAAGTACAAAATGGAGACAGATGATCTCAAATTTGCCAGAATTGCCATACCGGGTAAATATACGACGGCAAATATGTTGTTGGGTATAGCATGGCCAGAAGCTCAGAATAAAAAAGAATATCTTTTTTCCGAAATAGAAAATGCAGTACTTAATGAAGAAGTTGATGCCGGACTGATTATTCATGAAAGCAGGTTTACCTATCAGGAAAAAGGCTTATCAATGCTGGCAGATATGGGAGCTATATGGGAAAAGCTTTCAGGAGTACCGGTGCCTCTTGGCACAATTGCAATTAACAGAAGAATACCCCTGGGTACTGCTCTGAAAGTGAACAGAATCCTTGGTAAAAGTGTTGAATTTGCTCTGAATAATCCGCTTTCATCACTGGATTTTGTTTCAAAAAATGCCAAAGAGCTTGGCAGAGAAGTGATAAATAAACACATTGATCTCTTTGTCAATGATTATACCAGGGATCTTGGAAAAGAAGGACGAAATGCTCTTACTGAATTATACCGTCTTGCCGGTGAGAGAAATATCATTCCCGCTATGCCCGAACGCATTTTTCTCACCAACGGGCAGCAGGTGAGTGACCCCAGCTGACAGGTAACATTTAAGATTTAGCAGTAAGCAAATAAACAATTCCGAATGCAAGACCCTGACGAACGAAGTGAGTCATTTCCGCATAGCAGAATGCACTACTACAAATAAACTATATTAACATAACACTTTGAAGATGAAAATAAAAGACATTGTAAAAAAATCCCGCTCCTGTCGCCGCTTCGACGAAGGGCATAAGGTAAGCAGTGCCTCCCTTGAAGAACTTATTGAACTGGCACGTTTATCTCCGTCAGCCTCCAATAAACAACCTCTTAAGTATCTTATTTATAACACTCCTTCCGGCTGTTCAATGGTTTTCTCCTGTCTTAAATGGGCCGGGTATCTTGATGACTGGGATGGGCCGGAACCCGGAGAAAGGCCATCAGCTTATATTATTATACTTGGAGACAAATCAATATCCGGTTCTTTCGGGGTTGATCATGGAATAGTGTCACAAAGCATTATGCTTGGAGCTGCAGAAAAAGGGCTGGGAGGATGTATCATTGCCTCAGTAGACCGGAACAGGATGAGAAGGGAACTGGGAATACCTGAACAATTTGAAATATTACTTGTTCTTGCCCTTGGTAAACCGGTTGAAAGAGTGATAATAGAAGAAATTAAAAAAGGAGATGTAAAATACTGGAGAGATACTGATAAGAATCATCATGTTCCCAAAAGACCTCTTGATGAACTCATAATAAAATTATAAATACCTGTCTTTAGTATGGTAAACCGCTGGTATCTCTTTTACTCTTTTTATCCTTTGATGAAAATAGCCTTGATAATATGACTTGCCATTTTGGGATTTTCTTTCAGACGGCGTGTGGAGTAACCAAACCAGTCTTTCCCGAAAGGTACATATACTCTCATGTCATGTCCGTTATTCAATATTTCACTGCGAAGCCCCGGAGTGACACCATACAACATCTGAAACTCATACAAATGTTTTGAGACCTGATATTTTTCTATGAGTTTATATGCTCCTTCAATCAAGGGTCTGTCGTGGGTGGCAATGCCAACGTGTATTTTGTTTTTGAACATATATTCCAGATCTTCCAGATAGTGACTGTTTATTTCTTCATATTTTTTATATGCTATTTCTGCCGGTTCAACATAAATACCCTTACATAGTCTTATGCTCAAAGGATTTTCCTTACTATTGAGATCTGTCATACTTTTTATATCATCCAGTGTTCTTTTAAGGTAAGCCTGTAAAACAAGTCCCACATTTGCCGGGAACTCTGTTTTCAGTTTACGGAATAACTCAATTTCCAGAGAGGTACAGGGAGAGTCTTCCATGTCAACTCTGACAAACCTGTTATAGGAGGCTGCCTTTAATACTATTTCCCTGATATGCTGATAGCATATTTCCTTATCGATCAGTAAGCCAAAACTTGTCGGTTTGACTGAAAAACTGCCTTTTACTCCATTGCTCTCTGCTATATCAATCAGGTTGAGATATTCTTTCTTGTTGGCCTCTGTTTCATCAAGGGTTTTTATAAATTCTCCCAAAACATCAATAGTTACTACCATATCCTGACTGTTAAGATCTTTTGAAACGCGCATGGCATCTTCAATCGTCTCTCCGGAGATATAGGTATGAGAAAAAAGCCAGATGAATTTTTTGGGGAAATAGGGTAATATAGCTGCAATGAATTTGTTAAACATAATGCTTGTCTTTATTTTAATTAAAAACCATATAAAATTTTTTAATGTGCAATATCATGAATATTGCATTTATTCTTTAATGATATTTATTATTTGGAAAACGGGTACAAAGAAAAGATAAATTATTTATTTTGAAATAATTTTTTAGTCAATGCAACCATTTTCTTTTATACCATGTCATAAAATTGTCCCCGGTTTATGATGAGCGACCGACAGATAATAAAAGGCTGTATCAGCCATGACAGGGAGGCACAAAGACTGTTGTATGACAGGTATTCGCGCTTTCTCCTGGGTGTATGTATGAGGTATGCATCATGTAAAGCTGAGGCAGAGGATATATTGCAGGACTGTTTCCTGAAGATTTTTTTCAACATTAAAAACTATAACGGAACAGGTTCTTTCGAGGGATGGTTGAGGAAAATAGCAGTTAACACGGCTATAACCCATTATAATAAGACACTTAAGTCGAGATATTATATGGAATTCGGAGAGTATTTATCATCGGAAAAAGGAGAAAAGAGCTTTGAAGAGGATCTTTTCTCAGCAGATGAACTATTTATGGTTTTAAATGAATTGTCTGCAGGCTACAGGATGGTTTTTAACCTTTACGCCATCGAGGGATATAAACATAAAGAGATTGCTGCGATGCTGGGTATTGATGTCAATACTTCAAAATCACAATATAGCAGGGCGAAGGGAGTGATCAGGGATAAACTCAGTAAACTGAGAGAGCTTAAAAAGACTTACAGTTAAAAAATAAAGTAAGATCAGATTTTGAGATGGTGAAAAACAGGAAAGAAGACAGAGTGTTAAGTGAACTCTTCAGTAAGAAACTTGAAAATTCTGAAGTTATTCCCTCTGAAGAAGGAGGCAGAGTCCTGTTCCGCAGACTTGCCAGGAAGGAGTTTTTTCATTTTATCCCCAGTAAATTCAATATATGGTATGCGGGAGGTATTGTTGTCCTGGCTGCTACAATTGCATTGGCAGTTATATCCACTTCAGACAGGGAGGCAACTATATACACTGATCCTTTTTCTCCAGATACCGTAAGAACAGAGACAACTATAAGTAATAAAGACACAGACTCTCCGGGAATAACTGGCGGAAGTAGCGAAGAGTATCATACAGAACAGTCAGAAGAAACGGGAAGATACATTTTTGAAATAAAAGATGATCCTTCAGAGAGTAATGAAGAATATAACAATAATAAGGGTCATTCAGCCGGTGGGAAAACTGTTTTGTCACGCCCCTTACCTGCAGAGACAATAGACTATGAGTCATTGTTTATAGATGATGTTAATGAAAGAAACCAGCTCAGAGGTGTACGGAATATCAATAATGCAATTTTCGCATCAGCGACCGAAGGTTGTTCTCCTCTCAAAGTGTTGTTCGGGGCTGATACCTCATCTTATGAAAAAATTATCTGGTCGTTTGGTGACGGGGGTTCATCTGAAGAAGCAAATCCTGAATGGATATTTGATAACCCCGGAGAGTATGAAGTGACGCTCAATATGTACCATCAGGGTGAATTAAAAGCTGAGTCATCGTGTAAGATAAGTGTTTACCCCCGGCCTGTTACCCGGTTTGAGATTTTACCGGATGACCCTGTGTCGCCTGATGATGAGCTTGTTTTTCAGAATTATTCCACCGGTGCAGATAAATACAGATGGTTTTTTGGTGACGGTGAGGTTTCTGATTTTGTGGAACCGCAACACAAGTATTCAGTTCAGGGTAATTACAGTATTACTCTGGTAGCTGTTTCAGAACATGGTTGTACTGATACTCTTACCATCGAAAATGCCTTTTCCTTATCAAACTATATTATAGAATTCCCCAATGCTTTTATCCCAAATCCTGATGGACCTTCAAATGGCTGGTACTCGGCAAAGAGTGATGAAACAGCCAGCGTTTTCCACCCCTTTGCAAAAGGTGTTTCAGATTATCAACTGAGGATCTTCAGCAAGAACGGTGTCCTGTTATTTGAAAGCAATGATGTTAACATAGGATGGGACGGCTATTACAATGGCCGTTTATGTGAGCCCGGAGTATATATATGGAAGGTGAGGGGAAATTTTATTAACAGGGAACCATTTATAAAAATGGGGGATGTGACACTTCTTAACGGCATTTTATAAAATCCGCAGATGCCCATTCTGAGCTATTTGTCGATCATTGTCCTTTTCTTGGATTTTAGTGCAGAATATTAGTCCCGGGAAAATTTAATTGTGTAGTGTCACATTTGGTTGAAAATTCCGTACAAGAGTAATGTATTGTGAAATGATTTCAGTATTTTCGTTATTCGTAAACCTAAAATGGGAGTTTTGTTCAAAAGGATCAAATATATTGTTCTACTGTCATTTATCCTTTTTCAACATGGTTATAGCCAGGACCCTACTTATTCACAGTTTTACGCCAATCCACTCTATCTGGCGCCCTCATTTGCAGGAGCTACTGAGGAATACAGGCTGGGTCTGAATTACAGGAACCAGTGGCCTGCTATACCCGGAGTTTTTCATACATACAGTATCTCTTTTGACAGGGCGATGCCGAATTTCAATTCAGGCCTCGGAATACTTGCAAGCTATGACGTCGCCGGTTCCGGAGAACTTAGTACAACAAATATAGGATTGCTTTATTCCTATGATTTCAATATATCAAGAGACTGGCATATAAGGCCGGGTGTTCATTTCAAATTTTATTACCTGGGGCTTGATATTTATAAGCTTGTGTTCAACAGTCAGATGACCGGGAGCGGTACAACACCTTCTGTTTATCCCCCGCCTTTTGATAATGTGGCTGACGTCGACTTTGCCACATCAGCTCTTATATATAACGACAGGATCTGGGCAGGATTCACTCTTGACCATCTGTTGGTACCTAAAACATCTTTTTATGGAGAGGATGCCCATGTGCCTGTCAAATTTAATCTTTTTGGCGGAGTGCAGCTGGTGAAAAAAACAAGGTTGAGAGTCAAGATGGAAGAAACACTGTCTATTGCGTTGAATTTTCAAAAACAGGCCAATTTTTATCAGACTGATGTTGGTTTGTACTATTTTAAAAGCCCTCTTATTTTTGGTTTATGGTACAGGGGAATTCCTTTTGTGACTTCCCAGGCAGGCGATGCAATAATAGGACTTGTAGGTTTTAAAACTGATTATCTTCATATAGGATACAGTTATGACTTTACTATTTCGAACCTTATTACTTCAACAGCAGGAGCTCATGAGATATCTCTGGTCTATGAGTTCACCTCAGTCGCCTTTAAATCACAGAGAAGAAAAATGAGAGCCCTTCCTTGTCCCGAATTCTGATCATTTATTGCTTCATCTTCACTGATCGATTCCTTCATTTATATTTATACAGTTCAGGTGCTTCCTTAAATAGATATTTTTCTATATTTGCGACTGACTTATGTTTAATCAATAATATATTGTGATGAAGAAACTGCACATTGTCCTGTTTTCCGTTTTATTTCTGGCAATAGCACTCCTCTATGTACTGTTTTTTACCGGTAAGGACGGGGCCAGGGACGATACTCCGGGTTCTGCTGTTGTTCAATCCGATGCACAGGGAATAGCTTTTGTGAACATAGATTCGGTTATCTATAATTTTGAAATGTTTCACGACAGAAGTGATGAATTGATGGCCAAACAGCAAAAAGCAGAAGCTGAGCTTACCAATAAGGGCACTCAGTACGAAAGAAGTGCCAGAGATTACCAGGACAAAGTGAACAAGGGGCTTGTTACAAGAGCTACTGCGGCAGAGTTGGAACAGTCTCTTTATCAGCAACAACAGGAGCTGGTGGCTCTCCGTGATAACCTTCAGTCTGGCCTGATCGAAGAAGAACAGGTAATGAACAGACAGATAGTCGAATATATTACTTCGTATCTCGAAGATAAGCAGGCAGATTATAATTTTCAGTATATCCTCGGGAAAAGCTTTGGCAGCGTTGTCCTGTACGGCGATTCAGCTCTCGATATAACAGACAGACTCGTTGAAGAACTGAACAGTAAATACCTGGCAGAAAAAAAATAAAACATATGGCTTTTGCCACTTTGTGGCTTGAGAAAAAAGCTCTTTTCCCACAACTTGTCGAAGAGCCTTCTGAAAAATCAACAGGTATTATTGTAGTCATACCTGCTTTTGATGAACCGGAAATAGCCAAACTTCTTGATTCCCTGGCTTCCTGTACACCCCCTTCATGCGGAGTGGAGATTATCGTTATAGTCAATGCGGGTCTTGATGCTGCAGAAGAAAGCATCCTTAATAACCGGCTGTGTGTTGATTCTGTTATTAAGTGGAAGAGCACAAACCCCGGATGTTTTTTCAGACTTTTTGTTTTTGATACCGGACGCTCACTTATCCCCGGATGGGGAGCAGGACTGGCCAGAAAAACAGGGATGGACGAAGCTCTGAGACGTTTCAGTACAGCCGGTAATCCAGAAGGTGTAATAGTAAGTCTTGATGCTGACTGTACAGTGGAAAAAAACTATTTTATATCTGTTAGCAATGATCTCCTGTATAATAAAGATAAATATGCCTGTTCAATTTATTTCGAACATCCTGTTGGCGGAACAGAATTTCCTGAAGCTGTTTACAGGCATATAACTCTTTATGAATTGAATATGAGATATTTTGTCAGGGGACTGATATACTCAGGTTTTCCCTGGCCCTATCATACAATAGGTTCGGCAATGGCAGTAAAGGCATTACGGTATATGCAGGCGGGAGGGATGAACAGAAGACAGGCAGGAGAAGATTTTTACTTTATCCGGAAACTGTTACCTGCAGGCGGATATTTTAATCTTAATTCAACTACAGTATTTCCCAGCCCGAGGAAATCTTTCAGAGTGCCTTTTGGTACCGGGCCTTCAATGATCAGATTTATGGAAAAAAATGAAAATATTTTTTTTTCATATAATGTTAAAGCCTTTGAAGAAATGAAAATACTTTTTTGTGATATCGGGAAGCTTTTTTGTCTTGGATCTGAAGAAACAAAAAATCATTACCAGAATATCCCGGAAGGTATAAGATCGTTCATCAGCTACGACGAATGGCTGTCGGCTATCAGTGAAATAAGGAGCAACACTTCTTCATCAGTATCATTCAGAAAAAGATTTTTTGTATGGTTCGATATGTTACGGATTGTCAGGTATATGAATCATGTACACAAAAATCATTTTGCAAAGCAAAATATTACAGAAGCTTCCGGAAAATTGATTATGCTAAGCGGGGATAACCGGAAATGTGATGACCCCCGTAGTTTACTTACTTATTACCGCTTTCTTGACAAAAACACCTAATACTTCAGGGATGTCTGGTAAATTATTTCTTATCCCCGGCAGAAATAATACACCCTGAGCAATACACGAAACCTTGAGACTATCTGTTCAACTCCCTTTCAACCTCTTCACCCCCCTTCAACCTCTTCAACCTTCTTTCATCTTCTTCAACCTTTTCTCCTGACGCGGAGATTCCGCGTCAGCTACTAATTCTTCTCCGGAGGGCTTACCCTATCATCAACAAGGTATTTATCTGTTTTCCCTGGTGTTTTTCCGGTCCTCTTTTGGTGTGAGAACAATAAAAAGATCTTCATCCGGTTTTTTCATCCGGTATTGTTCCCTGGCAAATTTCTCCAGGTTGTGATCATCTGTTTTCAGTTCCTGTAATTTACTTCTGTCAACTTTGATCTTTTCAGTATAATATTCTTTATCGCTCTTTAATCTGTTCAGTTCTCTCATCTCCCTTATCCTGAGAAGGAGGTTATTTGAATCAAGGAGTATTATCCATATAAGGAAAACAAGTATGGTAAGGAAATATTTGTTCCTGAACAGTGAAGGTATCTTTTCGTTATATTTAAACCTTATCATTACATTGCAAAGCTAAAACATTTTTTTCAACCTGTATTTATCAGAACATTCAACTGCAATATACATTGAATATTTTATAAAAATGTTAACGGCCTGTTTATTAAAGTTCCTGTTCAGTCAGCTTGGTGCCAGGGAATCGCTACACCACTCTTAGCCCCGAAGAGTCTGCCCCGCTAAAGCGGGGTGTTGAATAAATTCTGTTATTCACCCCTTTCAGGGATGATTAATCGTGTCGTAGTCATGATCCCCGGGCTGTTGCCCGGGGTTATTAATATCCGGCCTGCTTCGCGGCCGGTACGAAATATCAGAATCATATTCAGCCGGTTAACCGGCATCGGATGATAATTTCAATGAGTAAAAAAAAGGCGGATGCCTGATGGAAATCCTTACAGGGTGGAAGAAGGTTGAAGGAAGTTGAAGAAGTTGAAGAAGTTGAAGAAGTTGAAGAGGTTGAAGAGGTTGAAAGCCCTCCGGGCTGAAGAAATTTAAACCGCAAAACAGAAAAAATGATGATAGTCCTTAACGGGATAAATTATTGAAAGTGTTTGCTGAAGCTGTGGTCAGCAAGCGATCATAGCGATCTCTCGGGTTTCTGTAGTACACGAGAATCATATAATCATTTTCAGTCTCATAGTGACTACCCTCGAATCCGGACGGTATTACAGGGACATTATTTATTGCGACCATATATTCGTAGTTATATACTCCCTGTTTTAAAAACATGGTACATTCATACTGTCCTTTGCTGTGATTATAAGTCATCAGATTATTTTTTCCTGTCTTCCAGTCGCTTAGATATCCCATCACATAAACCCTGCTATCAGATTGGAGGTAAGGTGCAGGGAGAGTGAAATAAACATAAACATAATCAGCATCTGTATCAGCATCCCTGCCTTCAGCTGAGGCTATGTAGAACTTTCCGTTGAAATCCTGTGAGTGAAAATATGGTCTTAACTGTCTGTTTTCAGAAGGTCTTAGGTAGATATGATAATTTGGTGCCAGATAATCTATGCTAACAAGGTATTCCGACAGGTATTTAATGCTTCTGATATCGAAATATCTGAACTCATTTCCGGCGTCGAAAATGTTCTCTTCAGATAATGAGTTGTAAATTAATTCATTGCCTCCTGTAATGTCGGGTTTAAGATTCTTTTTTGCATTATCCCAACGGCCATTCTGAAGAATGAAGGAATAGATGTTTCTGTATGGGTCTGTCAGGTCCAGTCCTCCGATATTTACTCTGAAGTCTACCTGTTGTCCTGTATTATAATTTGAAGAAACAAGGGGTCTGTGCATATCGATTTCAACATTTGCGGCATCTTCTGTTATAATAAAGCGCCGGGTGAGAACCGGATCTTCCGGATGGCCGTCAGCATAGACAAAGAGAATGTAATTACCGGAGATGGTTAGTTTAACTCTTTCGTTGGGAAACACAAGTTTATAATGAAAATAGTTAACTGTTGTATTGAATGAAGCTGTGAATTCCTCAATAGGGTTCTCAGGAAAACCTTCCAGATACTCACTTGAGAAAACATCAGATTTTACCCAGTCTTTACTGCAGTGGTAAAAAGTATAATAGTAATCTTCAATGTTTTCATCCAGAAGATCAAAATGAAGAATCAGTTTTTCATCACTGAACAGTTTCATCACAGGATAAGAAAGATTCCAGCCTTCCTTATAAAGCTGCACTGTCTTTATGCGTTCATCAAAAACCGCATCAGTATAATAATTCCCTGTATCCTCTCCCGACAGATGACGGGATAACATTACCACACAGAAGAGAAACATCAGAAATTTATGCATTTTGTTGATTTTTTTCAGGAGCTTGTTAGCAAAAATAGTGCAAAAATGTCAGAACTTGTCTTGTTAAAGTTACAAATGTCGATAGCTTTTATATTTTTGTATATGAATTTTTGGATTGCCATAATTTGCCCTTTTTTCATTGAGCAGACCTGAATTTATTCTTCTCCGGATACGGAAGACGTGAAATGAAAATGTCCGGCTGATGGCCTTATGATATGTAATAAAATCTCTGTAATATGCCCAGACATGTCAAACTGAAGAAAGGATATGACATTCCGATCAGTGGTACTGCTGAAAGGATTTTGGCACAAGCTGTTAATCCTTTGAGGTTTGGGGTTAAACCGGTTGATTTCCCCGGACTGATACCAAAGCTTGATGTTAAAGCGGGAGAAAAGGTGAAAGCAGGAACTCCGCTATTTCATAGTAAACTGAATCCTGATATATTATTTGTTTCTCCGGTAAGTGGAACTGTAATATCGGTTGAGAGGGGAGAAAGAAGAAAAATACTTGAAGTTATTGTAGAAAAGGAAGGCGATGATCATATCTGTTTCGCGAAAGCTGATCCTTCTTCACTTACCCGTGAAGAGATAACGCGTGAACTTCTTTTATCAGGATTATGGCCTGCTGTAAGGCAAAGGCCTTATAATATTATTGCGAAACCTTATGAAAAGCCCAAAGCTATATTCATTTCAGCTTTTGACACAGCTCCTCTGGCTCCCGATCTCAGTTTTGTAATAAGTCATTTTTCAGAAGAACTGTTCAGGTCAGGTTTACTGGCAATATCAAAGCTGACTGACGGGAAGGTTCATCTTGTTCTCAATAGTAAGGGAGAGACTTCACCTGTGCTAAGCAATGCTGAAGGAGTTGAGATTTCTTATATCTCAGGCCCTCATCCTGCGGGTAACGTAGGTGTGCACATACACCATATTGATCCTCTCAACAAAGGAGAAGTGGTATGGACAGTTAACCTTCAGGATATTATTGCTATTGGCCGTCTTTTTACAGAAGGCATATATAAGCCCGAAAGGATAATAGCTCTTACCGGTTCTGAAGTTACAAAGCCATGTTATTACAGGATACTTACAGGAGCCTGTGTCGCGTCTGTTGTTGAAGGCAATGTTGAAAATGACAATGTAAGATATATAAGCGGTAATGTTCTTACAGGGACACGGATCAGCAGGGATGGTTTTCCTGGCT